>NZ_JAUBTT010000061.1:21810-52596 GCF_036705125.1 Microcoleus sp. B7-D4 | reverse complement strand
TAGTCAGTAGTCAGTAGTCAGTAGTCAGAAGTCAGAAGTCAGAAGTCAGTAGTCAGTAGTCAGTAGTCAGTAGTCAGAAGTCAGAAGTCAGAAGTCAGAAGTCAGAAGTCAGTAGTCAGAAGTCAGTAGTCAGAAGTCAGTAGTCAGAAGTCAGTAGTCAGAAGTCAGTAGTCAGAAGTCAGAAGTCAGAAGTCAGTAGTCAGAAGTCAGAAGTCAGTAGTCAGAAGTCAGAAGTCAGAAGTCAGTAGTCAGAAGTCAGTAGTTACTGATTATTGGGAGATATTCAAAACAAATAACAAATAACAATTGGCAATTGCCAACTGCCAACTGCCAACTGCCAACGGTCAACGGTCAACTGTCAACTGACATCTGACAAAGCATCAAGCCAAACCACTGATTTGGATCTGTCCAAACCTGCACTGGCATTAAACCACGCTGCGACAGTTCTTTTTTTACAGTATTGAGATTAAACTTGCGCGATATTTCGCTGCGGATAGTTTCTCCCGCTGCAAATTCAATTGTTAAATTGAGAGAACGCAACTGCACTGTTTGCGCTTTTTTACTTTTCAAGTGCATTTCAATTTGACATTCCTCTTGATTGTAAAAAGCCCAATGCTCGAACTGTGCTAAATCAAAATTTCCCTCATATTTTCGATTTAAATGTCGCAGCATATTCAAGTTAAATGCTGCCGTTACTCCTTGACTGTCATCGTAGGCAGGCTCTAAAATATCCTTAGATTTGTCCAAGTCAATTCCCAGCAAAAAATACTCTCCCGGCTGCAGTGCACCGACAATTTGCGAGAAGAATAAATCGCATTCTTGAGCGTTGAGATTGCCGAGGGTACTGCCGAGAAAGCAAATCATTCGGGTTGGCAACGGCGACGGTGCAATTTTAGCTAAGGCTAATTCGTATGTGCTGACAAGTCCGTGAATCTGGAGCGACGGATAATCTGCCAACAGTTGACAAGCGCTGCTTTCTAGGATAGTAGGACTGATATCGATCGGCAAATAGTGCAGGGGATATTCCAGTTGACTGTAAGCATCAAGGAGAATCCGAGTTTTGGTGGAACTGCCGCTGCCGAGTTCGACGATTTGGCAAGGGCCCGTTAAATTGGCGATCGCCCCCGCGCACCCCTGCAAAATTGCCGTCTCAGTGCGTGTCAAGTAGTATTCCGGCAACTGGCAAATCAACTCAAACAGGTTTGAGCCGCGATCGTCGTAGAAATACTTTGGAGGCAGGGATTTGGGGGTTTGAGTCAACCCGCTAACTGCATCGCTGCCAGCATTGATTTCTGCGGGTGTCAGTGCCGCAGCGCTCACCAGCCGCTCTAAATGCAGCCGGTTTTCCTTCGTTGAGGCTGAGTTTGTCGTGTCGGACAGTCTTGGGGATTTCATAAAGTAATTTTTAGATGCACATATATATGGGTATAGCACGCAGTCGCGTTGCCAAATATCGCGCTCAAGTGAGGTTTTTCATGTCGCTCTCGGTTCTGTATTATCTCACCAGATGGATCTCGCACCCACAATTAAAACTTAAATAAAACTTAAAAATTTTCAACTAAAATTATAAAAAACTTCACAAAAGTTTTTTTATTTAATATTTTTACCCGATCAAAGCTTTAGCATTTCGCAAACAAATTTGTCCCTAATTCCCCATCAATCCTTTTATATGGTATCCGTAAAAGAACCGTTATAAGTTAGTAGGGAGGACTTTAGTCCGAGCGAGTGTATTGAGGACTTTAGTCTTCACTAAGAACCAAGGAGCGCACGGAGCCGTGCACTCGATAATTATAATGAAATAGCGAACTACTTAGCGCAGCGAAAACCAGCAATAATTTGCCGCACGCCCGGATAGTACCAATTCCGAAAGGTCGATCGCAGTGCCTGCGGAAAAGTTGCCCAACTCCCGCCTTTCAAAACCCGGTGTTCTCCATCAAAATAAACTTGAGAATATCCCCTGTAAGGATAACTTTCAAATCCCGGATAGGCGTCAAAGCTTGAAGCAGTCCACTCCCAAACATTGCCCAACATATCATAGCAGCCGATCGCACTTGCTCCTTTAGGGAAGGCATCAACTGGCGAGGTATTGGCAATATTATTGCCGTGATTGCACAGGCTGCCGTTTGGCGGTTCTTCTCCCCAAGGATAGATGCGATATGTTTGATTTGTGGCATCCCAACTTGCCGCTTTTTCCCATTCGGCTTCCGATGGCAAACGCTTGCCGATAAAGTTGCAGTAAGCTTCGGCTTCGTACCAACTCACTCCGCAAACTGGATGGTTGTTGAAAGCTGGATTTTCTGACCAGTAAAGCGGTTGAGAGACGGCTTCGCCTTGCAGCCATTTCCACCCGTCCGCTGACCACCAATCAGGGTTTTGATAGCCGCCGGATTCCATGAAATCTTGGTATTGACGGCAAGTGACGGGATAGCGATCGATCGAGTATGCTTCTAAATAACACAGGTGGCGCGATCGCTCATTATCCAAAGCCTCAGCAGCATCGCTTCCCATGTAAAATTCCCCGCCCGGAATTTCAATCGCCGAATCGGTAATTGGGTATCGGGAATTGGGCATTGGGAATTGGGCATTGGGAATTGGGCATTGGGCATTGGGCATTGGGAATTTCTGCTGCTTTATTCCTCGCTGTTGTAGAGAATTAATCCGTGTATCCGTGTCCAAATCCGTGTCGTGCGTTCCTTCCTTTTTCCTGTGCATTTGCAACACGAAAGCAACAGTTTCGCAGTGCTGACTTTCGTGCTGAATAATAAACCGCCAGAGACGTTCTTGCTCGTCGATCGGCGCTACTTCCAAATAATCTAACAGCTTTTTTCTCACCGCGTCCAGATATAATTCAACTTCAGGTAACCTCGGCAGAAAAACCCGTTGTTTTTTCGGCAAAATATCAGCAGCAAACAGTTGGTGATACTGAGGAAACACAGGTTCCAAGCCAGCACATCGTTGCAACAGCCACAAATCCTCAGTATAAGCAATGTGGCCTAAGTGCCAGCCAACTGGACTGAAATCAGGATGAGCTTGACGGCAAAAAGTATCATAATCGATGTCTGCAAATAGCTTGAAAGTGCCGCTGCGACACTGCTGCAAATCGCGATAAATTGCCTCTCTACAAGATTGGATAGATTTCGATATCACGCTCTACTCCGGTACTGATAATGCTCTGGACTGGACACTCGTGCCAATTGCCAGCAAATAAAGGTTCAGAAGCAATGATGACAGAATTTGGGAAATTTAAATCGTCTCGCAGCCAATAGAGGGAAGGAGGGGTTTTTTGGGAAGCAAAGCGAGAGGCAACGAGCTGGTGTCCGTCGCTGATAATTATATTAGCTGAAAATTCTACTTGGTGAAAGTTTGCTAGCTCTGCCAAAGTTTTCAGGGAGTTTTGCAAAGCAGCTTGTATGGTCAGATTTCCGGCGGTCAATTCATTGACAAACAAGGCGAAGATATGCTCTGAGTCTGTAGTACCGTTAATTGATTGATACAGGGTATCGCTGAGCCGATCGCGAATTGGTCTGTAAAGAGTTTGCCGAAAATTCTTCACGAAGCCGTTGTGTACGAACAGCAGGCGATCGTTCTGAAACGGCTGACAGTTGCTCAAATCTACAGGTTGTCCTGAAGTTGCACTGCGAACATATCCGATCGCGCATCCAGATTCAACGTATCGACTGATACTCGGAAGGTTAATGTCGCTCCAAATTGGCTGTACATTTTTATAGGTAAACGGGTCAGTATCTAGGTGCGGGTGATACCAACCAATACCAAAACCGTCAGCATTGAGTAGGCCAGAAGTCATTTCGCGGGGATCGTAACTCTGCACAATTAGGGAATGTTCCGGCTTGTACAGAATAGCATCAAGTAAAATCGGCTCCCCGAGGTAGCCAAGCAAACGGCACATAAAATTTTTGCAGCAATTTGATTAGCATTGTAAGTCATTAGCCGAAAAATTGCCCGTTAGCGAAGCCCTCGAAGAGGATCGCCCATCTTCAGCGCTGGAAGGTTTTTTGTAGGCCGCTGCCAGCATCGCAGTACAAACGATACAGTTAAGGTAGAACCCCTGCAGCACAAGGAGACTCTTGAATGTTCCTCGACGAACTCATCCCAATGGCGAAAGAATTGATCGAACAGCCGATCGCCTTCGCGGGCGGATTTTTATCTGGCCTGCTTCGACTCAACCTTCACGAAGATCCCGTTAAAAGCTGGATCGACGAGCAAGCTGGTTCAACTTCCTACACTACTCCCCCAGCCGAACCCACCAACGGTAAAAGCACGGGGCCTCAGTCAATCTCGATCGACTAAGGAAAAGCAGTAACATCCTCCCAACGCCAAACTGATTACAGTTATGGCGTGGGCTTCCAAACTTCACTGTTTGGCTTTTCGCGTTTTTCCCTTACGGGATTTCCAGATTTGGCTAGATTGAATTGCTCACTTCCCGCTAGAAAGTCTGCACAGACACAAGCGATTCCCGTATAGCCTTTCTCAGATAGATGAAGAACAATAACAGCAGTGTGTAAACCAGTTCCCAATATCTTGCTGAGAAAGTTGACGGAATGCAAACTCGATCGCCTTTCCTAATTATTGATAATTTGTTGTGTTGATAAAACCGAAAATATTTGTAAGTTTTGACCATAATTTTTCAGTCTTATGATAAATCAGGCGAAGGGGGCGACAAGTATATTATTTTCGCCTTTCTTTTTGATTACTTTATTTACTGATTTGCCTCTTTTTATGACCATTTTTCATCATTACCAAAGCATTTTTTCATTGTTTCGGTAGGTTGCCGGAGCATAAAAAGTATCAAATCTAATTGTATCATTTTCCTTCTTAAATTAACTTATAGCAATCCTAAATCAGTTGTAAAAATATGTAGGGGTAGTGCTACCCCTACTCCCCGTGCCTACCCCACCCAAGGCGGGGCAACCGGGCGTGGGTTTGCCCCTACAAGAATTACACAAATCATTTAGGATTGCTATATATTAGAACTTTATGAACCATATAGCAATCCTAAATAAATCGTAATTTTTTTACCCCTCCCCAACCCTCCCCGAAGCCGCGGGGAGTCCGTAAGAAATTCACAAATGATGCGAGGATTGCTATACCTTGTTAGTCGCTTTGTTTCCGAAGATGCTTGGTGATTCGTCGCCCACCTATCACTGATCAGATTAAAATCAAGTATTGTTCACGGGTGGGATTCCTCGCCGCCCCAAAACTCATATCCTGACTCGCCCTGCGGATGAATGAGGATATGAGTTGTGATTAAGCTAACTATTGCAGCCATTACCAAGGGTTGGTCAATCGATTTTAGATTTTAGATTTTAGATTTTAGATTTGAAGCATTAACCCCACGGATAAATTTGGGGGCTTATTTATCGGATACAGGTTTTTTATTTATCCACGCATAAATCCGGGGGCTTGTATCCTGGATGCTTTCGGTCAATGCGGCAAACCATTTTAGTCAGAGTCGATCGCCCAGTTGTATGGTAGATAGCACTTGACAGTTAAATTAACAGGTTATTATGTATAGCACAACAAGTTCAGTTCGATCGACATGACTATCTACATTGGAAATCTGTCTTACCGCGCCACCGAAGAAGACCTGAAAGCAGTATTTGCAGAACACGGCACAGTCAAGCGAGTTGTCTTGCCTACCGACAGGGAAACCGGTCGGATGCGCGGTTTTGCATTTGTTGAGATGATGGAGGATGCCCAAGAAGACGCTGCAATTGCCGAATTAGACGGTGCAGAGTGGATGGGGCGTCCCTTGCGAGTGAACAAAGCTAAACCGAAAGAAGAGGGAAATCGAGGCGCAGGTATCAAGAGAAACGACGGATATTAGTCTGCGATGCGGCGGTTGACATCCTCTCGAAACCCACCTGATGCACCAGTGCGCCAGTAGCGCCGAATTGCTACCAGCAGTTGATTTTGGGGATGAAATGTCAACTCCGCTGCACAAAAACATCGATTATTTACAGGAGCCTGCGGTATGGTTTTATTACAAGAATTTGATGCCCAAGAATGGGTGAAAACGCGCAGTTCCCTAGACGGTGAAGCAACATTTCTCACCTGGAACGGTTATATTTACTCTTTTGTTCCCAACGAACCGAAAAAGCGCTTGTTCAAAATACTTGGCATGAGTGCAAGCAGGTGTATTGCTGACGGCGAGGGCGGCTGGAAATTCACCTCGCGAGAACTAACTTACTATCTAGACCCCAACAGCGGAAAAATTCTCCACAAATGGGAGAACCCTTGGACAGGAGAAACCCTAACGGTTGCTCACGTTGCTAACAACCCCGTCCAAGGGAATTTTAAAGGAATTTTCCCGGCTAAAGTAGAGCCTGAAATTACGACTTTTGTCTTTGACTTATTTCCCAACTATCCTAATCCTTTAGCTGAGGATGCCAGATTTGTTGATTACAGTCCAAATCCCATCTATCAAGCAGCAGAATTATTTAAGCTGACAGTGCCCACAGCAGAATTATTAAATCCCGAACTTGTCTCAGTTTCTCAAGTAATTCTGAGTTGGGATAGAATCGGGCCGTGGCTGGCATGGATGAAAATGGGAAATCGACCCGGTAACATGATTTACAGTGCCACGGGTTCCAAAGTCAAGAGTTGGACAGAATTACCTCAATTGCTGCAAGATGAAATCAAAACTCGCATTCCTTTGTATAAAGATGCGCCGAAATCGCAATTAGATGTGGAAGATATGACTTCTTGGATTTATTTTCAACAGAACTTTGATGCTTATCTCGCGGGAGAAAGATTCCCTCTGCCAGCACCGGAAGCATAAGCTCATAATAGATGAATGCCCTCAATCAGTTCGCGATCGCATGGCGGCCCATGCGAAACCGGGTTTTTTACTGAATCTGCAGGCCCAAACGCGTCTTTTCGTCCATCTTTCCCCGGTTTCGAGCAGTCGGAGTGCGATCGCGAACTGTCAATGTAGGGTGCGCGCACCAGGACATTACCGCATCATATCAAATCCGGTAGCATCGGAATTAATATTACTTACAGCCAGGACACGGCACTGCCGTGCCCCTACAATTAATCTGGCGTAGGGAAGCGGCACGTGCAGTCTCCTCTATATCATAAGGAGTGTAACCGGAACTGATATCAGTCAAATTAATTTGTAGTGAAGAATGCAAGTCTTGTGATTTTTATTAAGACTTGCATTCTTCACTACAAACCTGATTCTATCAATGTCCAAAAATATCCGTCAGGTGCAATGAAGGAAAAACTTTGTTCCCCAAATTCATTAGCGACTATTTCTGTGATTTTTTGTGCCTTGCTGGCTTTGACTCGCTCCAAATATTCTGCAATACTAGACACTCGATATGTGTACAGCGACATTCCCAAACATCCGGGATTGGCGCGCTCAAATCGATCGCTTAGTGCGATCGAACTCGGAAACCTCAGAATATACAGTCTACCCGATCGCGCGGCCTTAAAATCTGTTTTCGACGATCGGGGGTCATCAAAAGCTGTCACCACAAATCCTTCCCCAGACTGAAGCTCAAAAATCTCCCTTCCGGCGAGGGAAGAGTCAAAGGTAGTTTCTACATCGCGCGCCCGAATCAACCCCAGAACTTCTTCATAAAATAGCAGCGTTTCTTTGCTGTCATCTTGAATTACCATTCCCATGTGGGTAATTTGACTGGTTTTTAAAAGAGCATTTGAATTGATTTTCCCGTAATTAGGCAAAGCATAATTGAATCTTTGAAAAAAAACTTGCCGACTCAAAGGCTGCAAAAGCATCATCTCACGCACTCCGACAGCCGCCTCGACAAAAGGACACGGTTTTTGCTCTTTGTTGTAAATAATCTTCCAGTGCGGGGATGTATATTTGACCTGCAAATTGGCAGATTCAGCCTCTTCGGCATGGTTGAGTATATTCAACAAATCAGCAGTTAAAGTAGTTGCCCAACGGTTGCCTTTCACCTTCATTGACGACATTTGCAAACCATCGTTTGTAGGTTTTTCCCAAATCATCAAGCGAATTAATCCGTGATCCGCATCTTGGTGATAGAGTCGAATCGATCGCACTTTTGAACTAACTCCATATAATTCGCCAGCTTCGGATGCCGAGAATTCTCCTATTTTACCGATCCGATATCCAAATTGCTCCCAATATTGCAGTTGTGGAATCGCATCGGCTACGCCAATACACACTTCGTAAATGCCTGCGATGGAAAGGGGCTGCACTTGATTCATACTTTTTGAAACATAATTTACGCACTTTTACATCGGAGTGTTCGCTGTGAGATATCTAAGCGAGATATATAGCGGTTCTCAAGCGTGGTAAGGTATGCCCACGGAGGCCACGGAGGCCACGGAGGCCATGAGTACCGGGAGCATCTCACCTTTGCAGCCCTCCGCTAGAAATTGGAGTTTTGAGGCAGGAGGCAGAAGGAAAGAGGAAGAAGGAAAGAGGAAGAAGGAAAGAGGAAGAAGGAAAGAGGAAGAAGGAAAGAGGAAGAAGGAAGGAGCCAGAAGAAGGAAGGAGCCAGAAGAAGTATTTTTACAAATATGAGATGCTCCCTGAGTACCTCATATGAGAGCTCGAAAGGCTATATATAGGCAAAGCTTTGCAGGGTGTTCCAAGCCAGATATATAGGCAAAGCTTTGCAGGATGAGCGCACTCCTAAAAAAAACGCTTTTTACCAAACCGGGATGCTTCCGATACATCGCCGATCAAACCAAGATTTATTAGAATAAACCGGGTTGATGAGCGTTAATCTTAGAAAGAGTAAACTCGCCCTTTTTCATCAATATAAACTGATCGGTCTTGCCTAGTGCTGCCGTCTGCTCTGGTGATGCGAATCGTCACAATGTTTGTCTGCGAGTCAACGTTATAGTCGTATTTCAAAGTTGTGGTTCCTGTTGTGGCATTAATCGGAATATTGGCAATATCGCCGGTGCGATTGCTGATACGAACAATGATGTTTTTGCTGGTTCCGACGGGCAAAGATGACAAGCTGGCATCTGATTGACCGTATTCTAGGTTTAATCCAGTTTCATTTAACAGTCTTAGGGTAATGTTGCGAGTATTGTCAACCTGCGCTTGAGGTTGCCAGAACCCGGGTTTTTTGCCACCGTCAGTTGCAGGTTGAGATAATGCTGGGTGAGGAGGCAGAAAGCCCAGGGCGGCAAGTATTGCTGCGGTTGCAATAATTTTTGATTTCACGGTTTTTACCTCCGGGTAAAGGGTTGGCGATATTTCTATCTTAGCTTTAAAATCAAATCTTTTGATAGCGGAAGGAAAAAGAAGGCAGAAGGCAGAAGGCAGAAGGCAGAAGGCAGAAGGCAGAAGGCAGAAGCAGTAAAAGCAATAAAAGCAAGGGCTTCACCAATTAAAAATGTCCTCACTGTCTGGGCGGTTGCTATATAATTAGAAACCGGATTTCTGTAGTTGTTAATATTCCTGGACGCACGGGTTGTCTAGAAAGCCGATTTCTGAGCGGGTGGCTGCTTGTCAAAGGTATGATTGAGAGTAGAAACCGGATTTCTGGGGTCAAGTGCGTCCGGGAGTTGTTAATTGTTAATTATCGATCGAGCGGCTTCTAGCAGCAGGCGCTGTTCGGCGCGGACGATCGCCCTGCTAGTTTGTTCTACAGCATCGACATTGACCGAAATAGACGAAATCCCCCACCGCACGAAGGATTCAACTGTATCGGGATACAATGCGGGAGCGTCGCCGCAGATTGAGCAAGGAATCCCGGCGGCCCGGGCCTGTTTGATTAATTGTTCGATCGCCCTCATCACTGCTCGATCGCGCCCGTTGAAAGCACCTGCTACCTGGTCGGAGTTGCGGTGACTGCCTAACAGAAATTGGGTTAAATCGTTGGTGCCGATAGAAATTCCTTGAACTCCGGCTTTTACGTAATCTGGTAATAAAAATAACACCGAAGGAACTTCCGCCATAATCCACAGTTGAAATTCGGGCGATCGGTTTTTCCAAACTGTTTCTAAGCGCTGGCGGCAGTAGATAAACTCCTCAACAGAGCGCACGAAAGGCAAAATTAAATTAACATTGGTATGGCCTGACTCGCAGACTTTTTGAAGTACGCACAGTTCCCAATCAAATAATTCCGGTTCAAAGGTATAACTGAAACTGCCGTGGACGCCTGACTCGCGTAAATCGAGAGATCGATAAAATATTGGCTGCGGCGAAACGGCAGCAGCAAACAAGCTGAGGCAATCCGCCATGCGATCGACAAATTCCGATTGGCGGCCGTCTTGTAGCCAAACTTTGGGATTTTGACAGTCCAAAGCTTCTAATGCCATTAATTCCGATCGCAGCAATCCGATGCCGTCTATTGGCAGATTTTTGAGGCGGTCAATCGAACTTGTTTGGCTGACATTAACTAGCAGTTGAGTCGCCGTTGGTGGGCCCCAAACATATTGAGTAGACTCAGATTGTCGAGCTTTAGACGCCCAATTGGACGATCGATCGGAGGTAGAAGATTGGTGCTTGGCTATTGACATTTTTGCTGCTGTACTGTATATATCTGCCTTTTTTGCTGTGTCCCGAAGTCGGCGGCTGTCTCCTGTCTCGATCGCATCCGGTTGAGTGAGGGCAAAAACTTCTCCGCTATCGCCGTCTACCAAAACCGAATCGCCCGAGGCGATCGCCCGAGTGGCCCCGGCCACTCCCACAACGGCGGGAATCCCCAATTCTCTCGCTAAAATGGCGCCGTGGCAGGTCATGCCTCCTTGTTCCGCAACCACCCCAGCAGCAACCTTCAGCCAAGGCAGCCAATTCGGATCGATTGTCGGGGCTACCAAAATGCCTCCCGCTAAGAATTCCGCGTTTTCTGGGTGGGAATTAGTCATAACTTGGGCAATTGCTTCGGCTTTTCCCGATGCTGCTCCCACACCTCTAAGTATCGCAGGAGTTCGGGCTGGCGCGATCGAGTTTGGCTGCCGGAGGGATCTCGAATTTTCCTCTACCGGCGCAGCTTTTTCCCCTTTCACAAGACGAACTTGAGTGAAATAAAACTGCGGTTCGCCGCTGTTTGCTGTCTGGTTGAGCGTCCACTCCAAAATTAAATCCGAGTCAAATTCTGCGCTCGCTTTTTTACTCAATTCAATGATTTCTTGCAGTTGCCATTCCTCTAAAACGTATTCTGTTTGTGCTTCCTCTCCCAGCGCTAAAACTTGCACGCAACAGTCAGCAAAGTCAGGAATTATAAATGGAGAATCGGGAATTGGGAAAGCAGCAAACTTGCCCAGTAGCAGTTTTTTTTTCGGTTCACCATCGCCGACTTTGAGATTGTAGGCTAATGTTTTGTAACCGATCCGCTGGAATTTAACCGCGCTTGTTTCCGGCTGCACTTGATAGTAATCGGGGATGGTTTCTCCCCTAGCCAGGGACAATCCCAAACCGCTGGTGGCTTGGACTTCCCACTGTGCACCCGCCTTTGTTTTCACCTCGCCCGCGGCGATCGCTTCTTGAAGTGGCTGCACCAAAACTGCGGGATTGATTTGCTGTACCCGCAGGCCGCACCGCTGCCAGTAAAATAGACTTCGGGCTCTGAACATTTCTGCCCAAGCTCGTTTGAGTCCGGCCCCAATGGCTTCGGGTTCTGCCCGTACTGCCTGAGATTCCAGAATGCCGACTGTTTTCGGGTTCCAGGAAGTCAGGGAAGGGCGAAAAATTAAGGCTGTGGAGTTTAAGTTTGACTGTGAGTTGAGTTGAGCAACCGCAGACTCTAGGGTGGAGAGCAGTGAATCTGGCAGTTTGCCGGCGAGGATTTGGTGGCGGATGCTGCGGGAGATCGATTGCAGTTGTCTGGGTTCATCGACATTCAAGTGCAGGGAAGAGTGTGGCCAGTCAGCAAACAGCGGTTCTAGGCACTCGATCGACTCTAAAAACTGCCAGAATGTTGTAGCCGGCACGACAAAACCCGGTACAACGGGATGATTTTTCTGGAGCAAACAGCTCAAGTAAAATGCTTTTTCTCCCACTGCATCTCGGTCTGAAGGTTGAATTTTGTCTAACCAGTAGAGGTTTTTCACGCTGCGAGCCTGTCGGTGGAAACTGATTGAAGTTGAAAGTTTTTCCCATTAATCACTTACGATAATTTTAGGATGAACAAGCGAAAATGGACGGGATTAGTCAAATCTTTTCTCAATCTATTTCTTAAGTCTAACTGTCCTCTTTGTCAGCGACCGGCCGCCGGAGAGTTGTGTCCGTACTGTCACAAGCAACTTCAGCGATGTCAGTTAAGCGATCCCGGTCGATTTTGGCATTCAGAGCAGCGTGTTTTTGTGTGGGGTGAGTATGGCGGGGCTCTCAAACGGGCGATCGCAGCTTTGAAATATGACGACAATCCGCAATTAGCGAAACCTCTAGGCGGCTGGCTGGCGGAAGCTTGGCTGAGTTTTCCTGAATTAGCTATAGACAATTTAACAGTTGTACCGATTCCCCTGCACAAAGAAAAGCTCAAGGAGCGCGGTTTTAACCAGGCGGAACTTTTGGCTGAAAGTTTTTGTGAGCTGACTGGTTTGCCTTTGCAGCGGCACGGTTTGGATCGGGTGAAAAATACTCAGGCTTTATTCGCTCTGACGCCACAGCAGCGACAAGCGGAAATGAAAAATGCTTTAGGTTTGGGGAAAGATTTTCGCCGCCGGCGCCCGCGCGATCGAGTGCTGTTAGTTGATGATATTTACACTAGCGGTACTACGGTTAAGTCGGCAATTAAAATATTGGAAGAGTCGGGAATTTCGGTTTATGGAACTGTGGCACTTGCAACTCCGAATAAGATGAATCGGTAAGTTGTGATTGCCTTTAATTTTAAACAGGTTTGTAGTGATACCAATTTAATCTGAAGTTGCACATATCTCGCTCCCCCTAAATCCCCCTGATTGTTGGGGGAATTTGAGAATAATCTTGTCCCCCCCTTATTAAGGGGGGCTAGGGGGGATCAGATTCTACGGGGCCTCATAAAAAATTGGTATTGTAAAACTTCATTAAGTTTCTCGTCAAAGATAGTCAGGAGTAGTATATGCTGACTGAACAGAAGGATTTGGACTGCCCAAGCAACCGCTTTCAACGCGGTCTTTATTTACGGGCCACACCTATCACTCATGCAGCTAGCCGATTGGCAAACACATCCACAGAGGTTTGTACAAAACCGCAGATGGTTTGTTAATTAATGCGCTCCGTGAATGGGTATTACATGATCGTGGCAAAAGCACTCCCAAAAGCATTGAGCAATGGGATAGGGAGCTGCGTAGCTGGGCCAATGCGGGTCAATCCGCTCAAAGTAAAAGTGAAGGGGGAGGGACCGAAGGCCTCCCATGTCATGTAATAGATGACTATACTTTTACCAGCTATGAGGACTAAACTCATCAGGTTTGTGGACGCACTTGCGACTTCAGAAACCCGGTTTCTACGAATATTTCTCGTTCCTCGGCGCAAAACTCGTAGAAACCGGGTTTCTCGCCCCCCGCGAGTCAGCCCTGAAACTGTCCGAAGTGTTGATTAATTATGATTTGCTAATAAGATTTTTTGGAAAAAACGAACCGCGAAGACGCGAAGGACGCGAAGAAAGAGAAGGGAGAGAGTTTAGGCTGAAAGCGGGAATTGGTGGCTGATGTTCCACCGACTGCCGTCGTGAAGCAGTAAAGTTAACGCCGAAGCGGTAAACTCAAAGTGGAGCGATCGCCCTGCAAATTCCAACCAAGCCGTTTGAAAATTCTCTTTAGTTAAATCGCGAAACGCTACTGTCATGTGCGGTACAAATGGGCGACTTTGAGAAACTCGATCGACAATTCCCAAATTTGCCTCCAAATAACTCATCAAATTTTTGTTAATTTCCAGCAATTCGGGCGATTTGACAACATCAACGTAAATGACGCGGGGCGCGAAAGCAGCAAAACCGGATAGAGTAACGGGAATGGGCGGCCGATTTGCAGAAAACTGGTTCAAACTTTCCTCTAATTTGGGAACATCCTCCGCTAACGAGTGAAAAGGAGGTTGCAGCGTGATGTGCGGCGGCGAATTCAAAGCACCGCGGCTGTTGTAATGTTCCGCAAAATACTGTTGAATCTCAGTAATGTGCTGTTCAATATCGGGAGGCGGCACTAGGGCAATAAAAAATCGCTGTTTTGACTGGTTCATAGGATACGATCGCAGTGAGGAAGAAATGGCGGAGTATGGAAAATCGAGTATTTACTCAAGGCTTGTACCAAAAACTCCATTCCCAATCTACAATCCAAAATCCAAAATCTAAAATCTAAAATTTAAAATGCCTTGGTTTGTCAAAATTGAGCAAGGAATTGTCGAAAAGCCTGTCTTTGACCAATACGTGCCAGCTCACAGAGCTTATGTCCGAGAGTTGATTTCTAAAGGACACCGAGCGAAAACTGGCTACTGGGGGCGGCGGGGCGGCGGTATGTTGATGTTTGAGGCGGGTTCGATGGATGAGGCGAAGGCGATCGTCGCTGAAGACCCGCTGGTGAAGAACGGTTGCGTTATTTATGAAATTTATCACTGGTGTGTGGTTGAAGAATAAATAACTGTGTTATACTCATAAATGAACTGGACCCACGCGATTCCAACGCCCAAATCTTGTCAGGACCGGAAGGTAGCAGCAACACGGGATGCTTGTAATAGGCGTGGTCTCCGGTTCACCCAGTTTTATGAGGTGTAGCTCCTATGCCTGGTTTCGGAGATATTTTACAAAAAGCAGTTTACCTTGGTGTTGGGCTAGCTTCCTACGCTGGTGAAAAAGCTGGCAGCAAGTTAACTGAATTACGCACTGAAGCCCAAAAGCTGGCAGACGAATTAGTCAAGCGTGGCGAGATGTCAACGGAAGAAGCTCGCCGCTTTGTTGATGACATGGTGCAACAGGCTCAGCAGCAGCCCCCCGTAGCCTCGGCTGGGAACGAAAAACCCGCTGAACCTCGGCGGATTGAAATTGTTTCTGAGGAAGAAGATGTCTCGGCAAAAGATGCTAAAGAGACAGGCGGCGTAGACAAGCTCCGCGAACAGGTGCAGAATTTACAAGAGGAATTGCGGCGGCTGAAGCGGGATTAAGCAGGAAAAAGCTCGCTCAGTAAAGCAGGAAGGGAACTCAGGATAATAATCTTGAGTTCCCTTTTTGAATATTTCCCCTGTCAGATGTGGACGGATATCAGGCAATAGGTAATAGAATTGAAAGTAGGTGCGATCGCTTCGCATGAGGCTGGCTGCACCTGTCTGTAAAATATTTTGTAATAGCCAACTGTCAAATACATGGAAGATTGGTCTAAAGATTTTTTGGGAGTAATGGAAAATGCTGTTTCTGAAGTAGAGCAGTTTTTCAGCGAAATGGGCGAAGAGTTTGTCGAAATGCTGGACGTTTTGGCAAAAATGTCGGAAGAGTTTACTGAACAAGTACAAAATAATCTGATTAACGACATTGACGGTTATTTCAATGAATTTGACGGTTTATTTAATGAATTTATCGAACCGATAATTGAAATTTACCGCGACTTCGACCCGCAATTTGATGAGATAGATTTGTCGATGGTTACTTATGTAGACCCTTCGCCGACGCAGCAGCCAGCTTGTCGCGGTTGTCGCAACTATCACGGTCAAGTTTACGGGGGAAATTTGTTGGTTTGTGCGATGCACCCTACTGGTGTGGAATCGGAGAGTTGTGCTGATTGGGAAACTGACAGCGATATTAATTTTTAAGACGGCAGTGGAGTTGTTGAGGGGTTAATGGCTTATGGTAACGTCAATTCAGTCTCCGTCAAAGATTTCTCTGGAAGAGTTTCTGCTATTGCCAGAGACTAAGCCGGCTAGCGAGTATGTTGACGGTCAAATTTATCAAAAAGCTATGCCCCAAGGAAAACACAGCACGTTACAAATCAAATTTTCATCCGCTATTAATCAAGTTGGCAAACCGCAAAAGTTAGCTTTTGCTTTTCCCCAATTGCGCTGCTGTTTTGGGGGATGTGCTGTTGTTCCAGATTTAGCAGTATTTGAGTGGTCGCGCATTCCTCTAAATTCTCAGGGAGAAATTGAAAATAGGTTTGAAATTGCTCCAGATTGGATAATTGAGATTTTATCGCCGGATCAAAGTTCAACTCGCGTGATTAAGAAGATTCTGTTTTGCCTCAAGAATCCTACTAAATTAGGTTGGCTGATTGACCCGGAAGAAGAATTGGTAATTGTTTTTAAACCGCAGCAGGAACCTGAGATTAAAGAGAATGAAGATATTTTACCTGTACTGGATGTGCTGTCGGATTTGCAATTGTCGGCGACAAATTTGTTTGAGTTGTTAAGTTTTAATTAGAAATGAGTTACAGTTGAGTCAGGGTAATTTTGCATCTAACGGCATTTAAAGGTGAATCGCTCAACGGCTAATAATTCGCAATTTGGGTTTCCGAAGATGCCGCCATCGCTGCAATTGCGACAGTACCAGCGAGTGGCGGTTGCTAATTGGTTTGCGAATCAGGGACGCGGTACGCTGAAGATGGCGACGGGTAGTGGCAAGACGATTACTGCACTGGCGATCGCCACTGAATTATACAATAAAATTAACCTGCAAGTCCTGCTCGTAATTTGCCCTTACTGCCACCTGGTGAATCAGTGGGCGCGCGAATCGGAGAAATTTGGTTTAAAACCTATTTTGGCTTTTGATAGCGCCCGCAGTTGGCAAAATAAGCTGGCTGCGGGTTTGTATGAAGTGCGATCGGGGGATAGAGCATTTCTCACAATCATCACTACTAATGCTACCTTAATGGGAGATAGTTTGCGATCGCAACTGCGCTATTTTCCAGAAAAAACCCTGATTATTGGAGACGAAGTTCACAACTTAGGCGCGCCCCGTTTAGGAGAAAGTTTGCCGCGCAATATTGGACTGCGACTCGCCCTTTCCGCCACCCCAGAAAGGCATTTCGACGAACAAGGAACCGAAGCTATTTTAGATTATTTTGGCCCGGTTTTGCAGCCGGAACTTACCTTAGCCGACGCCATCCGCCAAAAAGCCTTAGTACATTATTTATACTATCCAATTTTAGTAGAATTGACAGAAGCAGAAACCCGCAAGTATTCCCGCTTAACTCAAAAAATTGGCTGGGCGCTTTGGGGCGATGAAAAAGTAGAAGAAAATGATGCTTTAACAACTTTATTAATGCAGCGAGCTCGGTTAATTGGGGCTGCGGCTAATAAATTAGTAGCTTTGCGAGAATTAATGATTCACCGTCTCGACACCGCCCATACTTTATTTTACTGCGGCGATGGTGCGATCGAAGGAAGTGCGCGCCGAAATAACAACCGCCAACTAACAGAAACCGCGAAGTTATTGGGTTCGGAATTAGGCTACCGAGTTAACACTTATACTGCGGCAACTCCTTTAGCAGAAAGAGAACGATTGCGTCAGCAATTTGAGAGTGGAGAATTGCAAGGTTTAGTCGCGATTCGCTGTTTGGATGAAGGCGTGGATATTCCAGCAATTCGCAATGCTGTAATTTTAGCAAGCAGCAGCAATCCGCGCCAGTTTATTCAGCGCCGAGGACGCATTTTGCGGCCGCATCCGGGGAAGGAAAGAGCAACTTTATTTGACATGATAGTTTTGCCTCCAGATTTGGGTCGCGAAACCTTAGAAGTCGAGCGCAATTTGCTGCGAAAAGAGTTGAAGCGGTTCTTGGAATTTGCCGATTTAGCCGACAATGCTGGGGAAGCTAGAGTGAAATTGCTGCAACTTCAGAAGCGTTACGGGCTATTAGACATTTGACATTTATTAAGGTTCGGTTTATGTTTAAGAATAGAGAATTAGTTGAGCGTAGTTTGAGTTGCTAGTTTTTAATATTTGAAAAAAAAATGACTGAAAATCTGCATGAAAATCTGATTATGGCATTTAGATATGAAGATAGTGCGATCGCAGCCTTACCGACAAGCATTTTAGCAGAAAAGCGTTCTTCTTATCAAACTCATAAGGAATTCAGCGACGTACAGGAACCTATTACTAGCGCGCCGCCGGAAGTCCGACAAATTATTGAGCGGGTATTGGAAATTGAAAAAGATAAACTGTACATGAGAGCTCCCCGCCACATTAACGATGACATTTTAAAAATCATTAAGGAAGCAATTGTATGAAGTTAATCTCAATTACTCTATGCAACTTTCGTCAATTTTACGGCAAAAGCCCCGAAATAAAACTAGCTTGGGGCAGGGAAAATATTACAGTAATTCACGGTAATAACGGCGCCGGAAAAACTGCCTTGATGAATGCCTTTACGTGGGTACTTTACGGGAGATTTAGCGCGGCTTTTGCGGCGGAAGAACAATTAGTAAACAAGCGCGCTCTGGCTGAGGCGGAAATGGGAAAAGCCGTAGGTTGTTGGGCGGAAATTGTGTTTGAACACGACAGCACACGCTACCAAGCAAGACGAATTTGTCGTGCTTATAAAAGTGAAAACACTGTAGAACATGGCAAGGCTGAATTGTTTCTGAATGTAGCCAAAGATAACGGTCTCTGGCTGAAGCCGGATCAGCATCCCGATGATATTATCGGGCGGATTTTGCCGGAAAGTTTACATAAATATTTCTTTTTTGACGGGGAGCGAATCGAGCAAATTGTCCGCTATGACAAGAAGGCAGAAATTGCGGAAGCTACTAAGGAGTTGCTGGGGGTGGAAGTGTTGAATCGATCGATTCGGCATTTAGGAGAAGCAAAAAAATCTCTAGAGACAGATTTAAATATAATTGGCAATGCTGAAACGAAGAAACTTTTAAAAGATAAGCAAAAATTTGAGCAAGAAGCTGAGCAACTTTCGAGCCGACAAGTAGAAATCGAGCGGGAATTGGCGAACCAAGGAGAGTTAAAAAAAGCAGTTAATGGTAATTTGCTGGAACTTAGCGGTGCGGCCGATTTACAAAAGTTGCGAGACGAATTGGAAATCCAGAAAAGTTTATTTAAGCAACAAATCTCCCAAGCTACAGAGGCTCTAAAACGCTCAATCTCTATGCGGGGTTATGGGGTATTTCTGTCAGAGGCAGCGGCTGAATTTGAAGTAATAGTAGGAGGTTTGCGGGAATGTGGCTCGTTGCTTTCGGGGATTCAGCGGCCTTTTTTGGAAGAGTTATTAGCGCAGCAGCGGTGTATCTGCGGTGCGGAATTAGTGGAGGGTTCGGAGTCTCACCAACAGGTTAGCGGTTGGATGGATAAGGCTGGTGTTGGCGATGTGGAAGAAACAACTATTCGGATTAGCGATCGGGTAAATGAAATTGATAAACAAGTGGCTGATTTTTGGGAGGAAATTGACCGACACCAAGGCAATATCAGTCGCGACAGAACCGAACTTTCTCGGGTGGAAAATCAGCTAGACGATATTCACAACAAGCTGCGAAATTTTCCTGACGAGGATGTCAGCCGCTTGCAAAAGCGCTTGGATGAAATTGAGGCAAAAATTGGCGATTTGCACCGGGAAACAGGCTCTAATCAGCAGCAGATTGAGAGTTTGAATGCGTCGATCGCCAATCTGGACAAGCAAATCGATAAGCAGCAACTGAATGAGCAAAGGCAAGTATTAGCCCAGCGCCGGATTGCTGCGACTCAGGATGCGATCGAGCGCCTAACTGAAGTGCGATCGCGCTTAGAAAAACAGTTTTCTTCTCAGTTGGAAAAGCGGGTGCAAGATATTTTTAGTCAAATCTCTTTTACTCCTTACATCCCCAAGTTGAGCGATAAATACGAACTGACGCTAGTAGAAAATACGTCGGGAAAAGAATCTTTGGTTGCCGCTTCTACAGGAGAAAATCAAATTCTCAGTTTATCGTTTATCGGCGGGATTATTGAGGGCGTGCGGGAGTGGAGTCAAAAGAATACTTTGATGGGCCCGGATAGCAGTACGTTTCCAATTGTGATGGATTCTCCCTTTGGCAGTTTGGACGAGATTTATCGCAAGCAAATCGCGAATAAGCTGCCGAAGTTGGCGAATCAATTGGTAGTTTTGGTAACGAAAACTCAGTGGCGCGGAGAAGTTGCTCAAGAGATGGAAAGTTCCATTGGCAGGGAATACGTGCTGGTGTACAATTCTCCGAAAGCTGATTGTGAAGAAGATGCGATCGAACTTGGCGGGACGCGCTATCCTTTAGTTAAGCGCAGTCCAAATGAATTTGAATATACAGAAATTGTAGAGGTGGAGTATGACTTCTAATTCGGCAATTACGCAGGTTTTGGAAACGGATATTTGGGTGAAGGCGACGTGGGAAGAGTTTCTGAATTTTGCTGAGGATTCAGCATGGGAAAAGGGCAAGTTTTATTACTATCAAGAACACATGAGGGTAGAAATGTCACCAGTAGGGCCATTGCACGGGCGTCAAAATTCAATTAGGGCCTGTGTAGTTATTCTGTTTGCAACATTGAGAAATATCCGAATAGTTCAGTTTACTAATACCAGTTTTCGTAAAGCAGGTATTGGCGAGTTTCAACCTGATTTAGCTTACTACATTGGTTCAGATTTAAGAGTGCCTCCTGATGATAGCAATTCTGCTGTTGATTTAAATCAATACGATCCGCCTAATTTGATAGTGGAAATTGGGGCGTCTTCTTTTAATGATGATTTAGGCGGCAAGCGGTTGCTTTACGAAGACGCAGGAATAAGTGAATATTGGGTTGAACGTGCAAACACGCGGGAGGTTTTTGCGTTTGCGATTAATGGCGGAGGTAGCGGGAGAATTCAAGAGTCGCGGGTTTTACCGGGGCTGGAAATCCGGTTAGTTGAGGAAGCTTTGAATCGGAGTCAAACGCAAGATGATGGGGAAATTAATCGCTGGTTGATTCAAACTTTTAGTCAAGGTTGAAGGGAGTTGGACGTGGAAAAACAGTATCATAAGTTGGTGCGCGATCGCATTCCTGAAATTATTCGCCAAAGCGGGAATGAATGCGAGTTTGTAATTTTGTCCGACGCAGAATACCGTCAAGCTTTGCTGCAGAAATTGATTGAAGAAGCGGGGGAAGCGGCGGAGGCTGATGAGGAAAATTTGGTGGCGGAATTGGCGGATTTGTATGAGGTGATAGATGCGGTGATGGCGAGTTTTGGCATTTCGGGCGATCGACTTTTGGCGGAACAAATGAAGCGGCGCGAAGCAAGAGGAGGTTTTGCACAAAAAATTATGTTGTTGCGGACATGGTGAAGTGCGCCTGTGCGGACTGTTGGATATTTGCGAGATTTATAATAGTTAGAAACTAGATATTATGGCAATGGCTGCTAACAAAATTAGAATTGCTAAAGATAAAGCCGAGTTAGTCAAATCATTAACTTTATCGGATAACCACACTGGCCCTTTCCAGACTTACGCCGATGTCATCGCCTTCGCCGCATCCTTGGGAAAACAGCGGAAAAAACGATCGCCTTTGGGGGAAATTTCTAAACGAGAACCGGGTGCGATCGATGTTGATATTTTTGTATCCAGGGGTTACGATATGGCGATTAAATTAATTGCGATCGCCGAAACCAAAAATCCTCAAATTCTCTCCCATCTCGACGAACAATTGGAAGCAGAACGCTTGCAAATTTTTGAAGAATATGCTAATGGGGGACTGGAAATTTTGCGCGAAGAGTTGCGAGGTGCGGCGGATTATACCGATCGCCTGTTGTTAGTTTTGATTTCTGAAAGAGACAACCAACATCGGTCAAATGAAGAATTCGATTTAAGCAAGTTCTTATTTTAATAGGTTCCCAATGAAGTATGTACTAGCAGAGATCGTAAAGAAAGGACTCAAGGAATTTGCAAAAATTTTCGCTTACAGCTACTCAGGATTCATTATCTGCTATTTCATTCTCAAATTAATTTTTTGGGAGCGACTGTGGATTATTGCCTTAATTAGCACTTTTAGCCCCTTAATCTTATTCCCAACTTTCTTGCTTCCCATCATCGGAGTGTCAATTATCAAAAAAAGATGGTTCACTATTATTTCGGCGATCGCCTGCATTCTCCTAATAAGTTGGCTGCACATTAAATACTTTTCTCCCACACCAATAAACATCACAAATTCGCAGCCCAGCATCAAAATTTTATCCCATAACGTCCGTTGGTATAAAACTCAGTCGCCAAGTTTACTTAAACTGATTCAGAAGCAAAAACCCGATATTATATTTTTACAAGAAATCGTTAGTAAACATACCGAAAGAGCTTTCACCTGGTTAAAAGCAGACTACCCGTATCAAATTGGCACTCCCCCTGTAGGAATTCTCAGTAAATATCCGATTGTATCCAGCGAAATACTGCACTTAGCCGGCCATCGAGAAACGCAGCAACGGGCAATTATTAAATTTAACGAACAAGAAGTAGTGATTTACAATATGCAAGCTACCGGGCCGTGGTTTAAGAGATATAGAATCGGGCGTTTTCTCCAAATTCCAGTTTACACATATGGCAAACGAGCGCCTGAAATTCAAGACTTAGTGCAGCGAGTTGAGCGAGAAACTCTGCCAGTAATCGTCGCGGGCGATTTTAATATGACAGATGAAACTCAAGACTATGACAGCGTGCAGAAAGTCTTGCAAGATGCTTTCCGAAAATCGGGATTTGGGTTTGGTTTTACCTGGCCTCACGGTTGGGAACTTAAGTTCTTGGTAAAAAGGTCGAATTGGAGATTAAATTATCCCGTTTGCCGGATTGATTATATTTGGTATTCAAAGCAGTGGGGTGCTAAATCGAGTTCGGTTTTGGAGGCAACCGAGTCCGATCATTTGCCTGTAGCAGCCGAACTTATTTTGTTGAAATAAAGCGGTATAATGTATATAAATTGAGAGGTAAACTTGGGTACAGTATCTAGCGGTAGTAGTGTTTTATAGACAAAAGTTGCTAAAAGTGATAATATAAATATACAACTTTCCTTGAGCTATATGTTAAAATAAGTATTAGGTTGAGTGATTGAGAAATGCCTACGGCTGCCCAGCTAGAGAGTTTATATCGCATCAGTTATCAACTGACATACACGATGCTTCAGCCTATATAGCAATCCTAAATCATTTGTAAAAATATGTAGGGGTAGTGCTACCCCTACTCCCCGTGCCTACCCCCTATCTATCGGGGCAACCACGGGGGGATTGCCCCTCCAAGAATTACACGAATCATTTAGGATTGCTATACATCTGATTTGTGTTGACGATCGCACTCGTAACGTATACATATTGGCTGGGTACGATGAAGAGCTTGAGTTCCAAATTTTACCCAATGGGGAGTTTGCTGATGAGCCAAGTTAACTATAACGCTATGTCGAATACTGAATTGAAACAGTATTTTCTTAAACATCGTGGAAATCGAGCCGCTTTTCAGGCGTACTTAGACAGAATCAATCAGCATCCGCTGAGGATTATTGCAAGTCCCGGCGATCCAGATTTTGATGAGAAAGTTCAAGCCGCAATTCGCCGCAAGTTAGAAGCGACAAGAAATCGCAATAGTTAGCAATCTAATAAAATTGATAGGCACACCCATGCAAATTAACCTCACCATTACCGATCGCCTAGAACAGCAACTTCTTGAGAAAGCTAGCCAACTCAACCTGCCCATTGAAACCCTGATTTTAGAATCGCTGCGCCAACTGTTTCAAGAAGACGAAGAAGAGCTATCTAAAGAAGATATCCTCAACAGTCTTCGGATTGCGCTTCAGGAAGTAGAAGACGGTAAAGTAGCCTTACCCTCAAAAGATTCGGCGGTTGAAACCGCTTCTACACGAACGAAGTCCGCCTTCGCGGACTAAAGAATAAACGAGTTGTAAACTCGGATATAATAAAAACTTAGCTAAGCACTGGTGGCAATCCTACCTCTTGCGGCTGCACAAACCTGCCGTTAAAACTAATAGCTTTATCCTCAAAAGTCCTCGCTTCCGCTACCGCTTGCCGCAAATGAGCTCGCTCCATATCGTCCTGAATTCCCCCCACCAAATATACAATTAACTTCGTCGCTAAATCCTTTCCAGAAACTAGCATTCGCTTTTTGTTCGGATCGTACAAAATCCCGTACCACGCAGACTCAGGATTGTCCATGTGGCTAAATCCTTCATCGACATCGAATCTGCGGAGTTTGTCGAAAATAGATTTCAGGGAAAGTTTCTTTCTAAATACTAGAATTCCCAAAGCATTAGCTAAAGCAATTTGACCGACTGGACGGAACAAAATATTTCCCTCGCCCCCTGGCTTTTCAAAACTAAATCGGCGCAATTCTGCCGTTTCTTCGCCGCTTTCAATTCTTTGATAGCTGGGTAAAGTTGCTAAATGATCGAACAATTTTTTAAACTCTTCAATTCCCTCTTTTAGTTCTTCATCTTCGGGACGCATGGGAATTAAACCTTTTCGTTCCGGCTTCCAATGAGGAAATTTGTATTCTAAATACCGTTCGGACATATCTTGCAGCGCTTGCAATGTGGTTAAGACAGTTGATTTTGCTGCGACTGTGGCGCTGTCCCAATTGACGCGGGGGTTTCTGTCATCTTGTTCTTTTAATAAGGGATGGGTGACGGCAATTTTTCGGGCGGCGATCGCAAATCCGTTATCCTCGTTCAATAATGCTAGCTGTCCCTGACTCAGCGTTACGGCCATTAGGTTAACGTGCACAAAGATCGATCGCACGCGCCGTTGTGCTTGCTGTCGCGTTTCCCCCGCTACCGCCGCCGGAATAAACTCTATTCCGATTTTTTCGTGAGCTAATTTATACACTGTTTCGGGGTCGATTTGATACTCTTCTGCTAAATCTTCCAGAGTAATTGCAGCGCCGACTGGTTTTTTATTTTTGTTGTATCTTTGCAGGATTCCGGTTTTAATTAAACTCATTAAACCTTGAACTCCCATCAGCCGATGCTGGCCGTCTAAGGCAAAAATTGAGACTTTTTGAGAGACATTCAAAAGCCCTAAGTTCTCGTTTTTATCAAAGGATGTAAATTCAGTCGCGGATTTAGTTGCTACGCCATTCTTATCCCATTCCTCGGCTAGAGGATTGTCTACCCACGGGGGACTGACGACTACTAAAACTGCGGGGAATTTGTGCGATTTTCGGGCTGCTAAATATTGAGTGAGGGTGGCTTGGCGCGACCAATCTAAGGGACGCTGGATAATTTCGTCAATGGTTTCGTCGTCGCGGACGATGTTGTTAGTTTGGAGGTCGAATTTTTGGCGGAAAAGCGGCATTTGCGAGGCGAAACGGACGCGAGAGTCTAACCATTCTAGGGTGACTGAACCGATGTATGCTTCGCTGTTTCCCATCTGGGTTTTTTGGACGAAAATGCGATCGTCCTTTCCTAAATAATTATCTAATAAAAGTGCGATTTCCTGTCTGTCGCTATTTTCTTTTTCTAAAATTTTTATAGCGAGGTCATCCGCTGGGTGGGTAGTCATTGGCGGTTTTTATATAATTAGGCTATTTTTTCAAAAATATCATGGGTTAAATTCTATGTCAACTCTTGTTTTTAAAAAATTATTGTGAAATACTTAAACTACTAATTAAGTTCCACTTCGTATATCATTGAATGTTTCATTTGTCAATAGCTTAGGGGCGATCGGGCTTGATGCAGATGCGTCTGGGCCTCACGCGCCACCATCGGGGCCCGCCAGGGGTTGAAAACCCGCCACCATCCGGGCCCGACAGGGGTCTCACGCGCCACCATCGGGGCCCGCCAGGGGTTGAAACCCCTGTCTCATAGCGAAAGTCCTCTGAAGAGGACTGAATATGGATCAATTTCGAGGTTTATGTTTAGTCGGTTTTAACCGACTTTCGCTATGAGACGGGGGTTTCAACCCCCGGCGGAATATCGGGGAAGCGAGTGAATTGACGATGGCACTTGCCCCTGATTTCTTCATACTTCGCACCTGCAACCAACAAAAAAATATGTCTACTCCTTCTTTTGAATACATTTTGCCGGTAATTCGGGGCATTCAAGCGGGCCGCGAATATTACGTGTCGATGTGTCCGGTGCGTTTTTTGCCGAAATTGTTTCCCTTTGAATCTGAAGATTTGCCGCCGTCTCTGCGGGCGAAACGCGCGCTTAACAAAGCTAGGATTCCCGAAATTGCTGAGTATTTTGTTAAGAATCCTACAAATTATACTTGTGGGGCAATTGCTGCTTCGATTGATGCGGATATTACTTTTGAAGCAGTGGGAAATGAGGCCGAAGAACGGAAAATTGGTCGCTTGCGAGTGCCGATGGATGCTAAGTTTACTATTAATGACGGACAGCATCGGCGCGCGGCTTTTGAGATGGCTTTGAGGGAAAATCCGCAGTTGGGATATGAGACGGTGGCGCTGATTTTGTTTCTCGATATTGGGTTGGAAAAATCGCAGCAGATGTTTGCTGATTTGAACGGTTTTCAAGTTCCTTTGGAGGCGTCACTCAGTCTACTTTACAACCACCGGGACGATCGCGCTTTTGTGGTGAAGGCTGTTGTTAAGCAGGTTGAGGTTTTCCGGTGTTTGACTGAGATGGAGAAGGGGAGTTTGAACGGGCGATCGCACAAGTTGTTTGCGCTGAGTGCGATCGATCGTGCTATTATGGCTTTGCTGTCTAATATTCACGGCAGCGAACAGGCAAAACCCTCTGGTTCTCGCACCAAAAAAGAACAGAAAGAGGAAGAACTTGCTCAAAAAATACAACTGGCGGTTAGTTATTGGAATGCGGTTTGCAGTTTTATTCCAGATTGGCAATTAGTTCTGCACAAGCAAGTTGCGGCGGGGGAAATGCGCCGGGATTGTGTACACTGTCAGAGTGTTGTGCTTGAGAGTTTGGGGGAAGTTGGGGCGGCTTTGCTGTCGGTTTTTCCTGAGAGTTGGGAGGAACGTTTGAGCCTTTTGCAGCAGGTTGATTGGTCGATTTCTAATCCTGATTGGGAGAATGGGATTTTGTTGAAAGGGGGGATTTCTAAGTCGAGGGCGAGTGTTAGTTGGATGACTGATTATTTGAAAAAGCGGTTGGGTTTGGAAACCGCAGGTGTACCACAGGCGGGACGCCCGTGCCACACTAAAAACTAGCTGTGAGTTTAATTAAAATAGCGTCGAAACGGTTCTGCAAGAATGCCCAAAATTTGGTCTAGCTGAGTAATAAAATATTCAGTCAAATCAATTTTTAACAACTGATTTTCTAGAATTAGGAATTTCCAGTTTGTACCAGTTGAAACTGCCCCATAAATTGCGGATTGTTCTTGTCCTTTGCGGGCATTAAATATTTGAGCTGCTGCCATCTGAGCCGCACACTGTCCCAATCCTATTCTAATATCGTTGTCTTTTGCTTCCACTAATGTCAAGACTGGGGCAGTCACCAATGATTGATTGCTCGATGCGCTGAGGAGAAAGTCACAAGCCCCGGTTAATCCTTTGCTCTCTTCTACGTTAAATGTGTTGCCGGAAAAGTAGCCAATTTTGTTATTAAAAGTGCGCCGGATTTCGAGTAGAATGGGAGTGATGATTAATTCCGAGCGAGCTTTTTCGGTGCTGATACTTGAGGCTAAGTCTAAAGCTTCGTCAAGAGTTTGTTTGAGGCGTTCTGAAGGTGCGAGGGGGGGAATTTGGCTGAATAAGTGGGGAATGTCTTCAACGGTTAGATCCAGGGTTGAGACGGCTTCGTCTAGGGTTTTGAAGTCGCTGTAGGACATATTTAGTTTGCGGATGGGATGGATTTGAGAACCGCAGATGCACGCAGATGAACGCGGATAATATTAGTTAAATCCATCCTAACTCGGCTTTTGCAGCCTCTACCGCCATTTTTACAGCACTAGCACTTGCTGTTATTTTATAGGATGCTCTTGGATTATTAGGGTTGGAGTTAGATAAAACAACATTTCCCTCCCAAATATGGCTTTGTCTAGACCAATCCAGTTGTGCCAATTCCGATACTTTTTCAGGATCAAAATCTTGGCTGCTATCTGTGTCATAGGTATAGTATAGCAACCGACCTAAAACTTCTAGCCCTACACTTCTACCTAAGATACAGTATTCCTTAAAATGATTCACATCTTCAACTGTCAAATTTTCAACGCTGGTTTCACAAATATGTCTAGTCTGACTACATTCGGAAAAGAAATTGTTAAGACATCTAGCCAGAATACTTGAGGATTCAGCAACGTCATAATCTGTGAGTTCCTCATTTGGGCCGTCAGTAAACGCACAACTCACCAATTTTGCTATAAAATTAGTTGTGTATATAAGTTTCCTTTTACTGTCGGGATTAGTTTTGATTTTATCTGTTTTTCCATGAAACATTAAAACTTTTTCAAGCAAGTTTTTGGTAATACCAACCCTACCTTCAAACTCACCGAATGACAAAAGTAAGGATTTATCAAGTTGTCTTGTCTGCGCCATATCTCGAAAATCCGCCTGACACTGGTTAAAGTCTTCCTCTAAAACCAATGTAATAGGGAAATCATTATCACCTATTAACTCGCCGTCAGCACTTTCAATTAACTCGTGAATAGCGCGCTTGCGATGCTGTCCATCAGTAATATCTAACTTAACACCACGATGAATAACTACTAGACAAATCCCCCGACCTAGTTCTATAATGTCAATCTTTTCTGGATCGACATTTGCTGTCAGTGTCCCCAAAATCCAGGGTTGATCGTTTCTAGCCCGTTTAAGAATATATTGTTTTACTTCCTCAGCATGACCCTTTATCTCTGGGCGGTTTTTACCAGAATCAGGATCGTTGCCAGTTGAGGGTTTGGCCTGGAGGAGGGTAGGCAAGTCATCAGCCGGGATATTTATTTGCACCATCTTCCGCTTCCCCTGCTGAAAAGTTAGCCCTGGATAACACTTCTGACGGTGATACTTGGCAAAATAAGGCTCTAGAACATCCTCAAGTTTCTGGCTTGAATCAGTCTCTGGGTAGTTGTTTTCAGACATAATGGGGGTAAAAGCTTATTTAATTATTATAACTTTTTTGAGGGTACGTGAACCAGGGATGCTATCGTGCAAAAAGGCCAATAACAAAGACACATGGATCAGTATGCTAGCAAACAAGCAGATTGTATCATAAAACTTAAAAAATAGCAAGATAGGAGTTTTAAAACGTGATAGAAATTCAGCAGATGTCATTATTTGCGCCGCGAACAGTTAAGGAGTTACTCGATGAGATAAAAGAGCTAACTAAAGAAATTCAAGAATTATACTGTTCAGACGCTATACCTTGGTTAATCGGTTGGAGTGGCGGGAAAGATAGCACCGCAGTATTGCAGCTTATCTGGAACGCAATCGCAGCACTTCCGGTCGAAAAACGCACAAAAACGATCCATGTAATTACAACGGATACTTTCGCTGAAAATCCTATTATTTCGACTTGGGTACGTAAATCTTTAACTAAGCTCAAGATACTTGCTCAAGAGCAAAAAATGCCTGTTTCCCCGCATCTGCTTCATCCAGAGGTGAAAGAAACATTCTGGGTATGCTTAATTGGTAAAGGCTATCCAGCGCCTCGCAATGGATTTCGGTGGTGTACAGATAGGCTGAAAATTCAGCCTGTAAATCAATTTATCCGAGATTTAGTTCGAGTACATGGTGAAACTATTGTTGTTTTGGGTACTCGCAAGGCTGAAAGCAGCAAACGTGCAGCAACAATGAAAAAGTATGAAGCAGGTAGATTGCGCGATCGTCTCAGTCCTAATGGTCGCTTACCTAACTCTTTAATTTATACCCCTATTGAGGATTGGCGTGATGATGAAGTTTGGCTGTATCTAATGCAGTGGGACAATCCTTGGGGAAATAACAATAAAGATTTATTTGCCATGTATCGAGGTGCAACAGCCGACAATGAGTGTCCTTTAGTTGTTGATACTTCTACTCCTAGCTGTGGCGATTCTCGCTTTGGGTGCTGGGTATGTACAATGGTTGACAAAGATAAATCTATGGAGGCAATGATTCAAAATGATGAGGAAAAAGAATGGATGCAGCCTCTTCTCGATATTCGTAACGAATTAGATATAAAAGACGATCGCCCAAAAAGAGACTTCCGCCGCATCTACGGTAGAGTAGAACTGTTTGAACGCAACATGGGCGACGACACAACCTCCGTCGAACCCATCCCAGGGCCCTACACCAAATTCTGGCGAGAACACTGGCTGAGACGAGTCCTGGAAGCACAAACCCAAATCCGCAAAACCGCACCCCTAGAAATGCGCGACATCACCTTAATTACCCCGGAAGAACTTAGCGAAATCCGCCGCATTTGGCTGGAAGAAAAGCACGAATTCGACGATTCTTTGCCCCGGATTTACGAAGAAGTTACGGGCGAACCTTTTGAAGATTCCCGTCCCGCCGCCGAAAGAAAACTCCTCGGTAGCGATGAATGGACTGTGATCGAAGAGATTTGCAGCGAGGACAAAATGCACCTCGAATTGATGGCAAAACTCCTTGATACAGAACGCCAATACTACACAAAACCCCGCCGTACAGGCATTTACGGCGATTTGGACAAATGCTTTGAAACCAGTTCGCGATCGAAGGAAGAAGCGATTGGCAACGCCCACTATCAACGCAATTTAAAAAAAGCGGTGGAAGATATTAAAGCAAATCCGACGGAAAAAATTCAGCAATTCAAAGATGCGATCGCCCAAACCAACAGTTCCGCCAAAAACGATACCGTTGATATTGCCAAACTTAAAGAAGAACTCGAAAGCAACAGCAATCAAAGCAGACAGCTATCTTGGGCGGATATTAAATTTTCACAGCCCAATTCAGGAGAGGAAAATAGCAAAGATTAGGTCAATAATGTCGATCGGGCGATCGGGCTTTGGGGCGATCGGGCTTTGGGGCGATCGGGCTTTGGGGCGATCGGGCTTTGGGGCGATCGGGCT
>NZ_JAUBTT010000061.1:0-21710 GCF_036705125.1 Microcoleus sp. B7-D4 | reverse complement strand
GGGCGATCGGGCTTTGGGGCGATCGGGCTTTGGGGCGATCGGGCTTTGGGGCGATCGGGCTTTGGGGCGATCGGGCTAACCCGAAGATCCTAGGAGTGATTGAAATCCCCGTCTCATAGCGAAAGTCGGTTAAAACCGACTGAAGAACCAAATCAAACGATCGCCGACTTCAGTCCTCTTTATCCCACTTTGGGTCGATCGGGCTTACCCGAAGATCCGCCGGGGATTGAAATCCCCGTCTAATAGCAAAAGTCGGTTAAAACCGACTGAAGGGCGAAATTCAACGATCGCCGATTTCAGTCCTCTTTATCGCACTTTGGGGCGATCGGGCTTACCCACAAGCCCGCCGGGGATTGAAATCCCCGTCTCATAGCGAAAGTCGGTTAAAACCGACTGAAGGGCGAAATTCAACGATCGCCGATTTCAGTCCTTTTGATCGCACTTTGGGGCGATCGGGCTTACCCACAAGCCCGCCGGGGATTGAAATCCCCGTCTCATAGCAAAAGTCGGTTAAAACCGACTGAAGAACCAAATCAAACGATCGCCGATTTCAGTCCTCTTCAAGAGGACTTCAGCTATGAGACAGGGATTTCAATCCCTGTCGGACTGTCGGATCGTGGGACACGCCGATCGACCCCGATCGCACTCTCGGATTTGGTCACAAAATGATAAATTAACCAAAAAAATTAGGAGGAAAAATCTTTATGGCAATGTGGCGGCTGTACTATCATTTAGTTTGGGCAACAAAAGAGCGACAGCCTCTCATATCTCCCGCAAAAGAAACCGAACTTTACTCTTATATCATCGGCAAAGCAGACACCCTCAATTGCATCCTTCATGCGATCGGCGGCACAGAAAATCACATCCACTTAATAGTTTCCATTCCTCCGACACAATCGCTCGCTGAATTCGTTAAAAATATTAAAGGTAGCAGCAGCCGTTATCTCAATCAAACTTTGCAAAATCCCAATAAATTTTCATGGCAAGAAGGATACGGAGTATTTTCTTTAGGACAAAAACAACTAGACTCAGCAGTCGCTTATGTGATAAATCAAAAGGAACATCACTTGCAAAAAACCACCAATTCGCATTTAGAACAAATCACGGATCAAGACAATCCACCCACCCGGTGGCACCAGAATTCGGCAGAGAATTAATTGAAAAACATTGGCCGACTCTCCGACTCGCGGGCTCTGCAGCTATTGCGTTTACATCCAGACCCGCCGGGGATTGAAATCCCCGTCTCATAGCAAAAGTCGGTTAAAACCGACTGAACAGCGAAATTCAACAGTCACAAACTTCAGTCCTCTTTAAGAGGACTTTAGCTATGAGACAGGGATTTCAATCCCTGTCGTACTGGGGGACTCACAGATCGACCCCGATCGACCAATCGAGATCAGGCTTACCCACAAGCCCGCCGGGGATTGAAATCCCCGTCTCATAGCGAAAGTCGGTTAAAACCGACTGAAGGGCCAAATCAAACGAGCCCGGACTTCAGTCCTCTTTAAGAGGACTTCAGCTATGAGACAGGGATTTCAATCCCTGTCGGACTGGGGACTCACAGATCGACCAATCGAGATCAGGCTTACCCACAAGCCCGCCGGGGATTGAAATCCCCGTCTAATAGCGAAAGTCGGTTAAAACCGACTAAAAACCCAGATTCAACAGTCACAAACTTCAGTCCTCTTCAAGAGGACTTCAGCTATGAGACAGGGATTTCAATCCCTGTCGGACCGTCGGACTCACAGATCGACCCCGGACTGTCGGACACGCCGACCGCACCCACCAACTTTCATCCCATCTCAACAACATCTACAATGCAATTCCTCGAACTCGTCCTCAAAAACTTCGGCCCCTATGCAGGCACCCAAACCATCAATCTCCGCCCCGAAAAAGACGGAAATCCCTGCCCAGTCATCCTATTTGGCGGCATGAATGGCGGCGGCAAAACCACCCTCATGGACGCCATTCGCCTCGCCCTCTACGGTGGCCGCGCCCAATGTTCCACCAGAGGCAATTTAAGCTACAGCGACTTTCTCAATCAATGCGTCAACCGCCACACTCCCCCATTAGAAGATACCCGCGTCGAACTAACATTTGAACAAGTCCAAGACGACAAATTAACTCAATTCAAAATAGTTAGATACTGGAAAAAATTAGATATCAAAGACAACTTAAGCATTCTGATATACAGCGAGATTGTCAGCGATTGGTGGTCGGACAAAGCAATTACTAACACCTGGGATGAATACATCGAAACCCTTTTGCCCGTCGGAATATCCAACCTATTTCTGTTTGACGGCGAACAAGTAAAAGAACTCGCCGAACTCGAAACACCGCCGGAGTTTGTCGTCGGGGCGATTAAATCTCTTTTAGGTTTAGAATTAGCAGAACGCCTCGCAGTCGATTTAGAAATATTAGCCGGCCGCAAGCGGAAAGAAATTGCTGGCAAAAAAGACTTGGCTGCTTTAGAGAAAATCGAACAAAGTTTTAAGACAATTACTGATGAAATAGACTTAGCTAAGCAAGAACAAGCCAGCTTTAAAAACGAATTAGATAAAGCTCAAAAAAATCAGAAACAAGCATCAGACAAATTTATTTCTGAAGGCGGGAAAATTGCCGCCGATCGCAGTCAGCTAGACAGCAAGCTAAATGACTACCGAAATAAGGCCGAAAAAACCCGTCAAACCATGATGGAATTGGCATCAAATACGCTACCACTAGCCCTAATTTCGCCCTTGCTAAGTGAAGCCAAAATTCAAGCAGAAACAGAAGCCAGCCAGCAGCAAGCAAAGATTGCCCAAAATCTTATCAAACAAAGAAGCGATCGCCTTCTCAACTATATCGCAGAAATCTCCTTAAATCCCCAACAGCTAGATAAAATTCAAGACTTCATCCGCCAAGAAAACCAAGAACTAGAACAGCAAGCCGGAACAGACGCCCCGCCCTGGATGAACGCCGACAACAACAGCATCCAGCAACTAGAAAACCTTCTTAGCTACCAAATCAAAGCCCAGCAAGTTCTAGCCCGCGACCAAATAGAAGAAATCAAAAACATCGAATCAGAAATTGACTTCACAGACAGAGAACTCGCAGCCGCAGCTTCCCCCGAAGCCTACGAAAAACTAGAAGAAGAAGTCAGGAAAGCCCAAAAAGCAGTCGCTATCGCAGCAGCAGCCTGCGAATCAGCCAACCGCCGCGTCGATGAATTAGAGAGAGAATTAGCCAAAAACCAAAAAGAACTAGAAAACTACAGCAGCGAATTCATCACCATCAGAAACAGCCAACACGTCATCGCTTCGATCGCCAAAGCCCAAGCTACCCTGAAACTCTTTAAAGAAAAACTCACCCTCAAAAAACTCAACAAACTCGAAATAGAAATTACCGACTGTTTCCGCTACCTGTTGCACAAAACCGACCTCGTGCACAGAGTTGCGATCGACACTCAAACATTTAGCCTCTCCATTTACGATCCAGAAGGCAAACCGGTACCCAAACACCGACTTTCAGCCGGGGAAAAACAACTGCTGGCGATCGCCTTTTTGTGGGGATTAGCGAGAGTATCCGGGAGACAATTGCCAGTGGCGATCGACACTCCCTTGGGCCGCCTCGACTCCTCCCACAGAAACAACCTAGTGGAACGCTATTTCCCCTCAGCCAGCCACCAAGTCATCCTGCTTTCTACCGACACGGAAATTAGAAAAGTAGAATACGAAAAACTCCAAGAATTAGAGGCGATCGCCCACAGCTACCTCCTCAAATACGACTCCGCCAAACACCAAACCACCGTCGAAAAAGGTTACTTCTGGGAATAAAAATTCGCGCTAAAAAATAGCCGCAACCCCCTTGACTTTGCTGGGGAGTTGCGGTAGTATATATATCATAATGGGATGGTTGCGAAAATTTTATTTTTGCCACCATCCCATTATTAAGGATAAATCCTACTAAAATAAGAATACCAAAAAAAAACGATTTAATCAAGTCGCGCCGTGTAAAAAAATGTTAAATATTTCGGGTTATCTAGAGGCTTTGCTTCCCCAATATTAACACTGTTTACAATATACCAAACAATCTCAAACTCATGGAACCACCAGTCGATCGCATCCGCCTCTCCCAAACAGGCAAAGACCAACTATCAAAACTGAAACGATCGACCAAAATCGATCAGTGGAATATTCTATGCAGGTGGGGATTTTGCCGATCGCTCGCCGAACCCAGCATCCCATCGCCAGTACCAATTCCCAGCGACAGCAACGTCGAATTAAGCTGGGATGTCTTCGGCGGCGACATGGCTGATATCTTGATAATTGCCCTCAAGCAGCGCTGTTATCAAGACAATTTAGGCACAGAAAAAGAAACTCTAGCCAAACAATTTCGCCTGCACTTGCACCGAGGGATTGGTTATTTGGCCGGCGATCCGAATATTAAGAAAATCGAAGACTTGGTGGCGATCGCTTTATCGCCTGAAAAATTAAGAAATTAACTGATTGTTGACAGTTGACAGTTGACAGTTGACAGTTGACAGTTGACAGTTGACAGTTGACAGTTGACAGTTGTTATTAGCAGGCCCAAGCGAGCAACAAATAAATAACCAATAACCAATAACTTCTTATTTCACTAAAAGGGGGAAAAAATGACCTACTGGGCCTTGACCTTCCCCAATATCCAAAGCATATTTGAGAGCAGTAGTAACATAATCCTTAGCCAATGTCACCGCCGTCAATAAATCTTTACCTAATGCTAAATTAGCGGCGATCGCAGCACTCAAAGTACAACCAGTCCCGTGAGTATTGGGAGTATCAACATTCTCAGTCTTCAACACATCCAACCGCGTACCATCAAACCAAACATCAATTCCCCGCAAATCTCCCGCCATCCCGCCGCCCTTCACCAAAACAGCTTTCGCACCCAAACGATAAATCTGCTGCGCCGCCGATCGCATATCGTCTAGAGAAACAATCTCTAAACCGCTCAAAATCTGAGCCTCAAACCGATTCGGAGTCACGACAGCAGCCATTGGAATCAAAACATCCCGCAAAAATGCGATCGCCCCGTCATCAATCAATCGATCGCCCGATCGTGAAACCATCACCGGATCGACAACCAAATTCCCTATTCCCAAAGCTTCCACCTGTGAAGCCACCGCCGCCATAATTTCCCGATTCAGCAGCATCCCAGTTTTCACAGCGTGTACCCCAATATCCCCAACCACCGCCTCAATTTGAGCCGCCACAGCCTCAGCAGACAAAGCATCAACTCGCATCACCCCCAAAGTATTTTGAGCCGTCACGCAAGTCAAAGCACTCGTACCGTGCACACAGTGAAACGCAAAAGTCCGCAAATCCGCCTGAATTCCGGCCCCGCCGCCACTATCGGAACCCGCCACAGTCAAAGCCACAGGAATCCTAGATTTAATCATCTTCTTTCAACCCCAGATAAACACCAAAATTCCCCAGACACATCCCAATCATATCTGTGGCACGGGCGTCCCGCCTGTGCTGCCCCGTGGCACGGGCGTCCCGCCTGTGCTTCCCCGTGCCACGGGCGTCCCGCCTGTGATTCCCCGTGGCACGGGCATCCCGCCTGTGCTTCCCCGTGGCACGGGCGTCCCGCCTGTGCTTCCGAAGGGGTTAAAATTCCCAAACAAAATTAGCTATGATTAAACCAAATGTAAAGAATTATTGCAAACCACTGTGAAAATCACCCGAATCGACCTCAACTCTTGGATCTTCCACATCGCCGGCCAAACAATCCTCGTCGATCCCTGGCTGGTCGATCCCCTCGTATTTTACGGTCAACCCTGGCTGTTCACCGCCTACCACAACACCCCCGTCGCCTTCACTCCCAGCACCTTACCGCCGATCGACCTCATCCTGATTTCCCAAGGATTAGACGACCACTGTCACAGACCAACACTCGAACAGCTAGATCGCACAATTCCCGCGATCGCCTCACCCACCGCCGCCAAAGTCCTCAGCAGTTTAGGCTACACCCATATCACATCTTTAGCAAATTGGCAAGAGTTAAATTTTAAAGAAAAGTTACAAATTACTGCCGTACCCGGAGCCGAAATCGGGCCCGGACAAGAAGAAAACGGCTATTTGCTCAAAGATTTAAGCAGCGGCGAGACACTTTATTACGAACCGCACCTGCCACCATTAGAAAAAGTCAAACAGAAAATAGACACAGTAGACGTAGCCATCGCCCCAGTCATCGGTCAAATCTTCCCATTCCTCGGACAAGTCATCATCGGACCTTCCGAAGCCCTCAGCCTCGCCCAAACACTGAAACCTCGGTTTTTTCTGCCTACAGCGACGGGAGACATCCGAGCCACAGGCATTTTACCAATGTTAGTGCGATCGATCGGCAGCATCCCCGAATTTCGCGATTTACTAGCAAAATCGGGACTCTCCACCCAACTCCTCGAACCCGAACCAGGACAAACCCTGGAAATTTTAGATTTTAGATTTTAGATTTTAGATTTTTTAGATTTGAGATTTTAGATGATCGATATTTTCGATTTTTTAGATGGGAGAGTGGAGATTCAATGCCAAATCCCCAATCTAAAATCCAAAATCGCCAAATCCAAAATCGCCAAATCCCCAATCTAAAATCTAAAATCTAAAATCATCTTGGCGGGCGACGGTTACGCAAAAACTCAGGAATATCCAATCCCAAATCCTGCGGCGGTTTCGCTTTCGGATCGGGCGTCTGTTGAGCAGGAGTCACCGGCACAGTTGCAGCCCGCCAAGGAGCATTAACATTTTGCGTCCGCCCCGGAGGCGGAGACGCCGGAACTTCCCCCGAAAAACCAGTAGCGATCACAGTAATCTTAATTTCGCCCTGAAGCCGCTCGTCAATCACCGCTCCAAAAATAATATTGGCATTCGGATCGACAACCTCGTAAATCGTCTCAGCCGCCGCATTCACCTCGTGCAGCGTCATGTCAGTACCGCCCGTGATGTTAAACACCACACCTCTAGCGCCCTCAATAGACGAAGCTTCCAGCAGAGGCGAAGAAATAGCCTGCATCGCAGCCTCCCTAGCCCGCGACTTGCCAGAACCCACGCCGATGCCCATCAAAGCCGAACCCGCATCAGCCATTACTGCCCGCACGTCAGCAAAGTCAACATTCACCAAACCGGGAATAGTAATAATGTCAGAAATACCCTGAACCCCTTGGCGCAGGATATCGTCAGCAACTCGAAAAGCCTCTTGTACGGGCATTTGTTCCGAAATCACAGACAGCAGCTTGTCGTTAGGAATTACAATCAGCGTATCCACCCGGGTTTGCAAAGCCGCAATCCCTTCCTCAGCTTGGCTGGTGCGCCGCCGTCCCTCAAACGTAAAAGGCCGCGTTACTATGCCTACAGTCAAGGCGCCCATTTCCTTAGCGACCTCAGCCACGATCGGAGCCGCGCCCGTGCCCGTACCGCCGCCCATGCCGGCTGTGATAAATACCAAATCCGCGTGATTCAGAGCATTAGCAACCTCGTCACGAGATTCCTCCGCAGCCTTTTGACCGATCGCCGGATTGCCCCCCGCCCCCAAACCGCGCGTCAACTTCTGTCCGACTTGCAAGCGTTTCGGAGCATTTGAGAGAACCAGAGCTTGGGAATCTGTATTCACACACCAAAACTCGACACCAGAAACCTCGCTGGCAATCATCCGGTTAACGGCGTTGCCCCCACCACCGCCGACGCCAATTACTTTGATTTTGGCGGCACTGCTGGGCATTATGTCTTTGGGATTGACCATAGGATCGATATCAATACTATCTACATTTACATAACCAGACTTGCGTCTAAAGGGATTGGCGGAATCTGCAGCCACCGGAAAATTTTTTACTTCTTCCGAAGGGGGACTGTCTTGGTCAGACCCCTGTCTATTATTAAGCTTCATTAGAGTCGGGGATGGTAGATTAGAGCTTGTTAACTAAACGCCAATTCACAATCAACTATAGGCTAAGTTGCGCGAAAAACTAACACTGATGGATGCTTAATGTTAGCAATCTCGGATTTTGCCGGCCTCGCTAGCCCAGACCTCGCTTGACGCCATCAAGGTGCTTGACCGGATCAAGGCAATTGTAAGCAAGGCAGAAGGAAAAAAAATGGATACTAGCCCCAGACGCGGAGCGCTATCCAAAAACTGTGCTGATTGCAAGCCCTGCCTATAGATCCTGATGGGCAAAAATTCTGCCTATCGATCGATACCTTCTACCTTCTGTTGACAGAGAATCAATTCTGGGCGCGAGTGGGTGCGGGAGTTGAACTTTCCAAACTGCCGGGGAGTTGTGGCAAATGGACGATCGGCGAAGCAGGATTTTTCAAGTCAATGTAGGCTATTTTGCTTGAATCTATCTGTTTTGGCAATTGTCGCATTCGGTCTAAAACCTTAAGTTGCTCCGCAGTCTTGGAACTGTACGGCCCTAAGTGTACGGTACCGATCTCTGTTTTCAATATCAAGTTGTTCGGGTTTTGCCAATTAATCTCAAACACTTTCACCGTCAAGCCGCTGAGTCCTTGGTAAAACTTCGGCCAATAGGCGCGATACTGTTCCAAAGGCCCGATGACTTTTAAAGTTGGCAAAGAACGCTGAGGCTGCGTTCCCGGAATGCTGCCGGGCCCGATCGAACTATTGTGCGATCGTACAGCAGTATAACTATCCGACGGCATCCAACCTCCGCGAGCGTCCAGCCACCCCACTTTTTCCTTGTCACTGTTCGATCTCAACATCGCCGTCGGCTGCGCCATCGCCACCGGCAGGCGTTCTGCCACTTCTATAGTCAAACTCGGCGGAAACAAGTTACGAGTCACCTTCGCTTTAGCGATGGGCCCCGTTGACTCCAGCTTTTGGGCCAGCGCCTGCGGTTGAATCCCCCACAATGATTGCGGGTAAGACAGCGGAACCAAAGACCGCACCGCCTTATCCGATAGCCACTGATTGCCCTCCACCTTCACTTGTTCCGATCGGGCAATCAACCAAGCCGGCTGCCCAATCCACCACAGCAAACCCCCGGCGATCGCGCTTGCTGCCAGCATTTGCCACACAACAGCCGCCAATCGAGCGCGTCTCTGCTGCCGCAACTTTTGGCGCCTGCGCCCTAACTCTGTTTGAGAAACCGCTCCAAAACTAGCCATCTACGTCTTGACAATATAGTAATTAAGGATTAGCACAAATTCAAAACTGTTTAATCTCTGTCTCTTGAGCCCTGTTTTCCCCTACCATTTAACCAGATCCCCGCAAATTTACCCAGACTCCTGCCAATATCAGTAATATCACGGATACCGCTAAGTAATAAAAAATTATTAATTAAAAGTTCCCAATTCCTGCGCCGGGAAAACCCCTTACCAGATAAAGGTTCTTTGGGTATTTAGGGCATTACCCCACAGGGCAAAAGGTTACAAATCAAACTAAACTCAAGTAAAGAAAGTTTAGACTTTCGATTAACTTTTTAACTTTTATTCGGCTTCCATTGTGATCGCACTCGAATTAGACAGATTCTATAAAGCCTGCAACCCCAGCAAGACCCTTGTTGCGGGAGACCCAGGGGATTATCAATACTACATTGATTTTGGTTCCGTGCGGGGCGGCAAAATCATTGAATCTTTACAGCGAACCATTACCCGCATCTCGCCTGACCAGCCAACCTGTCAGCTATTTACAGGACATATCGGCTGTGGCAAATCTACGGAATTGTTTCGACTCAAAGCTGAGCTCGAACAAGAGGGTTTTTGCGTCGTTTACTTCGAGTCTTCCCAAGACTTAGACATGGGTGATGTAGATATCAGCGATATTTTGCTGAGCATTGCGCGCCAAGTCAGCGAAACTATGGAATCCGCTAAAATCAAACTCAGACCGAGCTATTTTACAAATCTGTTTGCAGAAGTGGCAGAATTTTTGCAGACTCCCATAGATTTGTCAGCGGAAGCGGAGTTATCTATAGGCATTGCTAAAGTTACGGCTAAAACGAAAGACTCTCCCAAACTGCGATCGCAACTCAGGCAATATCTCGAACCCCGCACCAACAGCATCTTGCAGTCCATCAACGAAGAACTCCTCAACAAAGCTAACGCCGAACTCAAGCACCAAGGCAAAAAAGGACTCGCAGTCATCGTTGACAACCTCGATCGCCTTGACCCCTGCATCAAACCCAACGGACGCACCCAGCCAGAATACCTGTTTTTAGACCGCGGCGAACAGTTGAAAAAACTCAGTTGCCATGTCGTCTACACGATTCCCCTGACTTTGATTTTTTCCAACGACTTCGGCCGCCTCGCCAGTCGATTTGGAGTCAAGCCCAAGGTGATGCCGATGGTACCAGTGCAAGTGCGATCGGGCGAAGACCACCTCGAAGGAATGGCACTGCTGCGGCAGCTAGTATTAGCTAGAGCTTTCCCGAAAGTTGCTCCCCCTCAACGCCTTGATTTGATTTCCCAGGTGTTTGACTCTCCCGAAACTTTAGATCGGCTTTGTCGGATTAGTGGCGGTCACGTTCGCAATCTACTGATGCTTTTGTATAGCTGTTTGCAGCACGAAGACCCTCCCTTCTCTCGCGAATGCCTCGAAAGCGTCATTCAAGAATATCGCGATGACCTTTTGGGAGCCATCAATGACATGGAATGGGAATTGCTGTTTCAAGTCGTCAACCGACAAAGTGTAACCGGCGAAGAAGAGTCTCAAATCTTGTTGCGAAGTATGTTTGTCTTTGAATACCGCGATCAAGAAGGTCGTTGGTTTGGGATTAATCCAGCCCTAGCAGAAACCAGAAAATATAAGGAGTGGCTGCAGCGCACTGAAGCAAAATAGTTGGGATTTTTGAGATAGCTTCGCCACTCTAAGAACCCTTAACCACGAGGGACTTAGAAAGTATTTAACGGAAAATTCATCGCTCAAAAATCCGAAATTTTACCATCCAATACAGAAATCTGCCAGCGGTTTTTGCCACTGGCAGATTTCTGTTGAATGCTGGCTATAGGCGGTGAATGTTATTGTCCTGTAAAACTTTGCCACCACACTAAGGACTTTGCCCACTCTCAACTCTCATATCTGCAATGTCATACCCCCTATGTCTGTTTTTACCTGTTGCTCTTAACTTCACATAATCCCATCCCGGACGACAATTGTTTTGGCTGTTGTGTTAAATGCCTGCTACAGATATATGGGAGTTGTTTACTAATAGCTAGTCGTCGCTATAAGGATAAACTTAGCGGTTGGCTATTTACGATCTGTAGTCCTTTATATATACCTGAATCAAAAAATCTAAGATAACCTTAAATTTTTATTGGCAAGTCTAGCATTCTATGAGATTGAGAGGTATGATATCTTTACATTGGATCTAATAAATATGTAAGTATTGATAGGACAAGTACGGAAAACTACGTATTTATACAGAGATAAAGCGTGAGACAGAGACGGCGATGTCTAAGTAGATACGCTTTCAGTCACGATTGGCGAGCGTTAGGTAATTGATTAATGCAAAAGAGGTGCACGCATGACCGATCTAATTAAGGTACAAGAAACTGCCAACTACAACGAGCGATCGCTCAAAACTCTGGTCAGGTCAATCACAATGTCTCAACACCAATTCTCGCTAATTTTGGTGCGTTGCAACTACGAGCAGTTGCGGCAGACAATAGCGCAGCGGCTGCGAGAAGTGTCCCCAGTTCCAATTCAAGATATCGTCCTGCCACCTTCAGTTAAAACCCTCTACACGACCCTGCAGGCAAGCACTTTTCACGAGGGGTACTCGCCTGTCGGTGCCGCCTCGGCTTTGATGGTATTCGGTTTAGAAACAGTAGTAGCGATCGACGAATTGATGGCTTCTACCAATCAAGTGCGAGACGAATTTCGCAAAAATTTTTCCTGCCCAGTGATTTTGTGGGTAACAGATGATATCGTGACCAAAATGATTCGTCTGGCCCCGGATTTCAAAAGTTGGGCCGCCGCCACAATTAAATTTGAAATGGGCGTTGACGAATTAATTAATTTCCTCGCTAGGCGGGCCGATACTATATTTAAAATAGGCGAACTTAATCAAGAACTCGCCAGCAGCAACGTCAGCACCATCGCTAATTGTGAGACCTGCGACACCCAGTGCGAAAAACGCGACATGGAGCGCGAACTCAGCCCCAGAGAACGCTTTCTAACTTTTAACTCAGGGCCCCAAAACCCACGACAATCAGATGTCCACTCGTATTCGCCATTGAGTCCGGGCAATACCTTCGATTTGGCGATCGGCTCTTTGCCACGCCGAGAACTAGAATTAGCTTTAAGAGATTTACAAAATCGCGGTGAAGAATTAGAACCCGCCCTCAAAGCCAGCCTGCAATTCGTTCTCGGTCGAGATTACTATGTCAGCGATCAAACCGAAACAGCCTTAATTCACTACCAAGAAAGTTTAGCATTTTGGCAGCAGCAAACGGGCAACTGGGAACTGGCAAACTTGGAAAATTCCGAAAACCCAGAAACCTTCCCCTCCTTGTCGAATCCTGTCCCCAATATTTTATTTTTAGAGAGAGAAGGCATAGTGCTGTTTCACATAGCCCTGTGTCACCGCTTGCAAGCAGCCAGAAACCCGGTTGCCAACCGCCAGCACTGGGAACAAGCTTGGATTAGCCTGGAACAATCTAGAAACGCTTTCTCCCTGGCCTCACGCCCGGAATTAGTAGCTGAGGTGACAGCACACCTCGGAGAAGTGCTGCAGCGCCTGAAAGCTTGGGGAGAGTTGCAAGCATTAGCTGAAAATTCTTTGCAGTTGCACTTCACTTACGGTACTCCCAGCCAACTAGCTCAAGATTACGGCTTTTTGGCTGAAGTTGCCCTGCAAGAGTCGAGGTGGAGTCAAGCCCGCCAGCTAGCCGAGTTGGCTTTGGCGATTTTGGATCAAACGCCTAATGATTTGAGATTGCTGATTGAAGATTTGAGATTGGGGTTTGAGGGAAATTATCCAGAATTTCTGGGCCCTAATGAGTTAAGTAACGAACCCAAATCTAAAATCCAACATCCTAAATCCGACAGGAGTTCGTATCTTTTACTTTTAGCCCGAAGTTTGCGGCAGCTAGGCCAGTGGGAAGCGGCGGTTCGTTCTTTGGAGTTGGCTCAATCTCAAAGCGAGCCGAAGTACGACCCCCGACTTTACATCGATATTTTGACGGAATTACAAGCGGTTTATTTCGAGCAGGGAGAGTATCTTAAAGCGTTTCGGATTAAAAAAACCCAGCGTTCGATCGAATATCAATACGGATTTAGAGCTTTTATCGGAGCCAGCCAATTGCAGCAGCAGCGCCAAGCGGTCAATCCTTCAGGCCCCTCAGCTCAAAACCAAGCTGCCATCGCAGCCGAAATGACAGCTTACTCGCGCCAAACAGATATCAATAGCTTGCTAGAAAGAATTAGCAGGGACGACCATAAATTAACTATTATTCATGGGCCCAGCGGAGTCGGGAAAAGTTCTCTAGTCAATGCCGGCTTAGTACCAGCTTTGAAAAATATTACTCCGGGCGCGCGGGATACATTGCCTGTAGTAGTCAAAGTTTACACCGACTGGCTGGTGGAGTTAGAAAATGCTTTGAACAGCGCACTGTACGACAAACAAGCCGAAGAGGAAAGTAAATTAATCTCGAAAGGACTACAGGAAATCCACAAAAGAAGTTGCTCGCTGATTCCGGCTCGCAGCTCGGAAGTCTCTTCTTTTATTATAGAGCAGTTGCGCGAAAATGCCACAAATAATTTGTTGACTGTGCTGATTTTCGATCAATTTGAAGAGTTTTTCTTTGTTTCGACTTCAGTGGCACAAAGACAACTTTTTTATAATTTTTTGCGTTTGTTTTTGAACTTGCCTTATGTCAAGATCATTCTGTGCTTGCGCGAAGATTATTTGCACTACTTACTAGATTGCGATCGCTTCCCTAATCTTGACGCTATTAACAATAACATTCTCGACAAAAGTATCCGCTACCAACTGCGGAGTTTTTCTATCAAAGACGCGCGGGCTGTCATCGGACACTTAACAGAACGGGCGGAATTTTATTTAGAGCCGGCACTGATCGATGCCTTCGTAGAAGATTTAGCAGACGAACTGCAAGAAGTGCGACCAATCGAATTGCAGGTAGTAGGAGCGCAACTACAAGAAGAAGGTATTACCAGTCTAGCACAATACCAGCAATTGGGGGACAATCCCAAAGCGGAATTAGTGAAGCGATCGCTCGAAAGAGTCATCTCTGACTGTGGCCTGGTTAACGAAGACGCAGCTTGGAAAATCTTGTTTTCCCTGACAGATGAAAGAGGCGTTAGACTGATAAAAACTAAACACGAACTCTCATTAGTTACAGGCTCGCAGCCAGCCGATGCCCGCGAAACCGAATTATCGGCGATCGGCAGAAACCGAATTCCCCTACCGCGACACTTCGCCAAAGACCCTGAAAGCCGACAAAAGAAAACCGACAACCTCGACTTAATTTTAGACATTTTAGTTGGTCACGGTTTGCTATTTCTGCTACGGGAAGCCCCCGAAGACCGCTATCAATTGGTACACGACTATTTAGTGCGACCGATCCGCCAAAGATTCGGCTTAGAAGCGAGACTGCACAAAGCAGAAGCAGACAAAAAAATGAGTCAAGCACAGCTCTACCGAGCCAATACTTTTCTCAAACAACTGCTGGGATTAGCAGTGATCGGCGTCATGCTGCTCACCAGTTCCACCATCGCCGCCGTAAATTTTTGGTGGCGGGCTGTGGGTCAAAAACAGCTAGCTGTCGCTCAAACTCAGCGAGCCGAAATCAGTACCCTGACAGCCGCTTCAGAAGCACTTTATTTCTCAAACAACAAATTTGACGCCATGATGGAAAGTTTGAGAGCTGGTAAAAAGTGGAAACAGATCGAACACTCCCAACAAATGTCTACTCTCAAAGACACCGAAATTCTGATTTCTGCCGCCCTCCAGCAGGCAGTTTATGGAGTCAAAGAACGCAACCGCTTGGAAGGACACGGCGATGTAGTTTGGGGTCTTAGCTTCAGTCCAGACGGTGAAACAATAGCTTCCTCCAGTGTAGATAAAACAGTCAAACTTTGGCGGCGCGACGGCAGTTTGCAGGCAACTTTTAAAGGTCATACTAACAGCGTCTCCTGTGTCACGTTCAGTCCCGACAACAAAATCATAGCCTCGGCCAGTTTAGATAAAACTGTCAAAATTTGGCAAACAGACGGCAGTTTACTGGCAACTTTCAAAGGGCATACTAATAGCGTTACCAGCGTTGCTTTTAGCTCGGACGGTCAAACGATCGCCAGTGGCTCTACAGACAAAACTATCAAACTTTGGAAAACCGATGGCACGCTGCTGCGAACGATCGAACAATTTGCTCCCGTAAATTGGCTAAGCTTCAGCCGCGACGGCAAAATAATCGCTGTGGCGAGCGATGACGGTACTGTGAAACTGTGGAGTTCCGACGGTAAGTTAATCGCTAATTTATGGCACAGCGAAAACAGACAACCCTCGAAAATTTACACCGTCAGTTTCTCCCCCGATGGTGAAACGATCGCCAGTGCGGGTGAAGATAAAACGGTGAAAATCTGGAGCCTCGCTGCACTCAAACACCCACCAACAGAAAATTCAACACCAGCAAAAAAAGGTGAACTGCTCGCAACTTTGCGGGGACACAGCAAGTGGGTATTTGGTGTCAGTTTCTCCCCCGACGGTCAAACACTTGCTTCTGGAAGTGCAGACGGGACTGTCAAACTCTGGAGTCTTGCTGGTGTTGGCGACAAACGCCCAACCGATGCTAGCAACATTAAACCAGAGAGTCGCTTACTGAGAACTTTTGAGGGACACGCCGATCGAGTTACTCAGGTGAGTTTTAGCCCGGAAGGCAAAACCTTGGCTTCGGCAAGTTTTGACAAAACTATCAGGCTGTGGCGACTCGATGACGTGCCGCTCAAAACCCTCGACGGACACCAAAACCGGGTGCAAGGCGTTACTTTCAGCCCCGACGGCCAAAGGCTGGCTTCTGCTTCTACGGACAACACTATCAAACTCTGGAGTCGCACGGGAGTTTTGCTCGAAACCTTGGAAGGACACACTCAGAGAGTCGCCAGCGTCAGTTTCAGCCCCGACGGCCAGCTACTTGCTTCTGGGAGTTACGACAAAACGGTGAAGGTGTGGAGTTTGACAGAAGATGGCATGAATAATATTCTCCCTTGTCCTTCGGCTCCGCTATTCCCGTGTTCGCCTTCTGTGCTGTTCACTCTCGACGGCCACGCTGACAGCGTGATGAGCGTGAGTTTTAGCCCCGACAGCGAGATTCTGGCAACGGCTAGCAAGGATAAGACTGTGAAACTCTGGACTAGAAACGGCAGGCTGATTAAGACTTTGACGGGACACACAGGCTGGGTGACTGGGGTGACTTTCAGTCCCGACGGCTCGATGCTGGCTTCTGCAAGCGATGATGGTACTCTCAAACTCTGGAATCGGGACGGTCGTTTGCTAAGAACTTTTGAAGCAGCTCACAACAGTTTTGTGTTGGGGGTTGCTTTTAGCCCTGATGGCAAAATGCTGGCTTCGGCTGGTTACGACAATTCGGTGAAATTGTGGAAGGTAGATGGGACTTTGGTGGCGACGCTGCTGAAGGGTTCTAGCGACAGCGTGACTAGCGTGGGTTTTAGCCCGGATGGTTTGTTGGTTGCTTCGGGCAGTTACGATCATAAGGTGAAGCTGTGGAGTCGCAGCGGGACTTTGCTGAAAACTTTGACGGGTCACAAGGATAGTGTGATGAGTGTGAGTTTTAGCCCGGATGGGAAGGTTCTGGCTTCTGCAGGCCGGGATAATCGGGTGATTTTGTGGAATTTGGATCTTGACGATTTGCTGGTGAGGGGCTGTGACTGGGTGGGAGATTATTTGAGAACTAATCCTAATGTGAGCGATCGCGATCGGCGTCTCTGTGACGGGGTTGGGGCAAAACCTTAGTTTTAGTCATTTGCTCCTTTCATTTTTTCTTGGGATACAGTTGAAACAAGCTCAGTTTTTTCAGGATTTTTTACTCTTTTGCTTCGGGTAACATTAGTAGTAAATCATCACAACAATCGCTGTTTTTTTGGTAGAGTTCGCATATCTCTCTTGCTGAGTCACCATCAAAAATACAACTTCGCTCTTCAGCCATAGCTGCTAAGTTAAACATTCTGCGTTCTTCTGCTGGCCATCCAATGTCCATCCATTTCTCCCAAGACCAACCCCTTGAATCAAGTTGTTCTAAGTCAATGGAGCGAGCTGGTATTGGCATAGGAGTTTTGAAAGGTGATGGGTCGAGCAGTCGGGATTTTTCTTGAGCAAACATTTCTTTCCCGAAATCGCTGAAACGGTCTAAATGTTTTTCTATTTTGGCAACTAAGGCTCGCACTTCGCCAAATTGTTCAAAAGTCCACAGCACATTAGCTAACTGATAGAGAATGACAGGATTGGACGGATCGTACTTCAGGGCCTCTCTATACAGTGGCAATACTTTGTTGAACTTTCCATACCCAAACCAGAGGCGATTCGCTTCATCAAATAATCGCTTTGCGTCTGGGAACATTAGTTCTAAATACCCAAAACAATTGTCGTTTTCTTGCTTGAGTTTGCGTTTTTCTATTTGTGATTGACGAGTGATAAACGGAAAACTTCGCTCTTCACCCAGGGCGGCTAAGTTAAACATTCTGCGCTGTTTTGCTGCTGATGAAATACACATCCATTGTTTGTGAGATAAACCCATTGAATTAAGTTCTTTTAAGTCAATGGAGCAAGCTGGTATTGGCATCGGAGTTTTGAAAGGTGATGGAGAAAGCAGCCTGGGTTTTGCTTTAGCAAACACTTCTTTCCCGAAATCGCTGAGACGGTCTAAGTTTCTTTCTATTTTGGCAACTAACGCTCGCACTTCGTCAAATTCTTCAAAAGCCCACAGCACGTTAGCTAGCTGATAGATAATGACAGAATTAGACGGATCGTACTTCAGGGCCTCTCTATACAGTGGCAATACTTTGTTCAACTTTCCTTGCGAAAACCAGAGACGATTCGCTTCATCAAATAACCGCTTTGCTTCTATGATATTCATGTTTTTCCACTCGTTCTGAAAAAGCTGAGATTCTTCAAATTTCTCTAAAAAAGCTCAGCTTTTTCAAAGAATTTTTTACTCTTTTGCATCGGGGAACATTAGTAGTCAATCATCAAAACAATCGCTGTTTTTATCGTCTAATTTGCATATCTCTCTTGCTGAGTCACCATCGAAAAGATAACCTCTATCTCGATCCCGGGCTGCTAAGTTAAACATTCTGCGCTGTTCTGCTGGCGATCTAATGTCCATCCATTTCTCCCAAGGCCAACGCTTTGAATCAAGTTCTTCTAAGTCAATGGAGCAAGCTGGTATGGGCATCGGAGTTTTGAAAGGTGATGGAGCGAGCAACCGGGATTTTTCTTTAGCAAACATTTCTTTCCCGAAATCGCTGAAACGGTCTAAGTGTTTTTCTATTTTGGCAACTAACGCTGGCACTGCGTCAAATTGTTCAAAAGCCCACAGCACGTTAGCTAGCTGATAGAGAATGACAGGATTGGTTGGATCGTACTTCAGGGCCTTTCGATACAGAGGTAGCACTTTGTTGAACTTTATATCCCCAAACCACAGACGATTCGCTTCATCAAATAACCGCTTTGCTTCTATGTGATTCATAGTTCTCAACTTCCTCTTTGACTTTGGCAACAATGTGAATTATGGTCTCGGACTAATGTCTTGATGGTAAGGTCTTAAGTAAGTTTGAAATATTGCACAGAGAAGTTACCTTAATCTCGTCGCATATAATTTAAGTTCGATCGATCGCTCTCATTCTCGCGTCGCAGCTCTTCTTCCTCCTTAAGTATTTCAGAGTCATACCAACCCTTACCATTAAGATAAGTTTCGTAAGCCAAAAGAAACATTCTACGATCTTCAGCAGCAGCACTAATTACAGACCAATTATTCCTATTAAAATTCATCGAATAAAGTTGCTTGAGGTCGATTTCCCACGCGGGAATGGGCAGAGGCGGCCTATAAGAGGGACGTTGCAGTAGCCACTCTTTCATTGTAGCAAAAAGCTTTCTGCCCCTCTCACTCAGACGGTCTTGATAAAGGGATGCCAGATCGAGTGCTTGCACAGCTTCATCGAACCGTTCAAAGGCTCGCAGCACAACCGCAAGTTGATAGAGCATTACTGGGTCAGTCGGGTCGTACTTGAGGGCTTCTTGATAAATTGGTAGAACAAGGTGATAGCGTCCTTCCTTAAACCAGAAATGATTGGCTTTCTCAAATAGCTGTCTGGCGGATGGTCGCAGATTATTTAATATTGCGATATCGCTCTGATTATTAAGTCTGGCTTGTTCGGCTTCCCAAGTTTTTTGGAATTCAGAAAAAGGCAGACTTCTGTCATAGGTAATTGCTGCCAAAAGAAACATTCTCCGCTCGCTAGCAGCAATAGCAATTTCAAGCCACTCATTATAATTAAAAGTCTTTAAGACAAATTGTTTTATGTCGATTTCTATTGCTGGTATGGGCAAGGGCCGTGCATTATAAAGATGTTTCAGCAGCCATTTTTTCCTTCTATCTAAAAGTTTTCTGCCTATTTTGCTGAGAAGGATTTGGTGAAGAGATGCCATTTCGAGTGCAAGTGCTGCCTCATCGAAGCGCTCAAACGCCCGCAGAACCACAGCCAGTTGATAGAGCATTACTGGGTCAGTGGGGTCGTACTTGAGGGCTTCTAGATAAAGCGGTAGGACAAGGTGATAGCATCCTTCCTCAAACCAGAAATGATTGGCTTGCTCAAACAGCCTTCTGGCTTCTGCTGGGTTGACTGCTTTTACGTCTTTTGGTGGGAAGAAAAATTCAGTCATAGCAACACAATTGGGTAGGAGTTGAAACGTTTTATGGGAGGTTTTGATGGTAGTTGATTAGGTAGGTATCCAATATTGGTTGAACCATCTCTCTCACACCGCGATTAATCGTTGATTTAGCTGAATTCAATAATATAGCCAGGCTATTACCTTGATCTTTATTTTGTTTCAAGAATCCGTCAGAAGTTTCTTCAAGCTGTGCGGCAAATTCTCTTAATTCCGCAGCTATCTGAGCGGGTGTTTTATTCACCTCGCCTCCAACTCCCGGTAGAAGACCATCGATAATGTTGGCAACGTTATTGAGCATTGCTTCAGCATCATAAGTTTTAAGGATTCTAGTAGATACTTCTTCAGGATTCAAGGCGGCTCGAATCGCTTCCATAACGGTAACTTGCTGGTTAACCTGTGCTTGCAGTGTGCTGAAAACAGGTGTTATAGCTTCCATTGCTTCTATGTTACCAAGAGCCATGAAATAGTTAAATGCACGTTTGGCCGCTTTGAGATATTTCCCATCTGGGTTATAGCCTGATTCCGGGTCTTTTTTGTTATTGAATACCAGCTCGAATACCTCTTTACGCATTGTACTGGCATACCAACCCAGTTTTTCCTTGGGAAATGTTTCGGGCTGCTTAAGGATAAAGGCAGTCTGAAACTCCGCTCCACCCGGTCGAGTTTCCAAAGGAAGATTTGTGGTGCTTGTATCTTCTTCGATTAGGTAAAATTCTGCATCCTCAGAGAAAGGCTGAGTAGAGAAAAGAATCTCTCCAGTAGTTGCCTGTTTAGCGGAGATGCCTAAAACCTTAGTAATGCCGATAAAACGGTTTCCATCGACCTTCGCCCGCCAGAAGGTATTGATAAAATCCCGATCTGTCCCATTTAATCCTTGTAATGCCTCCGAAATTGTACTGCGATTATTTTCAAGTTCGCTAAGACTCTTATATACTAATCGCTCTCCTTTGGAACTTCTAATCATAATCTTCTCAAATTCAACTCTTGGGTTTGTTTGATTGCGTCTTACAAAGTCGATAAGAGTATCGACAATAGCTGTCGCTGCGTTTTGAGCATTGGGAGCGGATACGTCAAACGTTTCCACATAACGGGACTTAAACAAATTTTAAGCCCAAACAAAGCCTAAACTGGCTTTATAAGCGGAGAATACGTCCCAATTTTGGTTCAACCATTTCACAAACCTAAAAGATATGGCTGTCCGAAATGCTTCGAGTGCATCACTAAAAGTGTTTAAAGGTTTGTTTGCCCATTTGCGCCTTAATCCTCCTGTTAAGGTATGCCAGAGAATGAAAGTGTAGGCACAAAACACCATAATGAAATGTCTTTTCAGGCTGATTTCATCTCTGACTTGATATTCATTTAACCCCAACCAGCCCTTGGCTTCCCGATAGAAAACTTCGACCCAATTTCTTTGTGAATAAGTTTTTACTATCCACTCCTCTGTCGCTGTTGATAAGTCAACATTACTCATCAAATAATCTATTTCAGTCGCGGTATCGAAAGTCTCTGCATTCATGACGATGGCTATTACTTTCTTACCTGTGCATTTTGATAATTCGACTTCCTTAATTGCTACCCATACTGTTCTCGGTCGTTCGAGATTGAGTTGAATTTTTGTGAAAGCCCCTACAGGTAAAGCTTTTGTTAAGTTGTCTACTCGAATTTCCTCTGTTTCATTTTCGGTTTTTTGAATTATTACTTTGCGATTCTTGGCGATTCCTCCGATATATTTTAATTTGCGGTTTTCTAATTCTTGTAAAAAACTGGTGTTATTACCATACCCTGCATCCATCAAGACTATTCCTGGTTTATAGCC
>NZ_JAUBTT010000060.1:0-53886 GCF_036705125.1 Microcoleus sp. B7-D4 | reverse complement strand
AGGAAAGTATTTAGGTTGTTCGGTGCGAGGTGGTTTTCCGGGTGCAGGTAATCTCAGAAGTTTCGCGCCGATCGGAACTGGTACGGGTAGGTATTCCTTCTTTTTGGCTTTTGGCTTTGATGCCTGTGGTTTACTTACCTGTTGCTTAAGTTTTTCTTCTTCACACTCTGCTAAAAATTCAGCCAATGGTCGGATAGCTTCCCGAATATCAACGGTTGAGCAAGCGTTCGTCCAGCATTGGTACTTGCCGTTCTTGGAGTCAATCCCTAAGCTGTGACCTTCGCAAACAGGGCAAATATAGTAATTTTTGGCTTTGCCTGGTTCCAGTTTGTCGAGATGCTCACGGATGTCGAATTTTTTGGGGGTGCTTGAAGTTTGGTCGTTGTTCGGAGTAGAATTGTCGTACATAAATTTGGCTCGACCCTAAGACGAGCTGAATGTGGATAAGCCTCAAAACCGTTGCGCTCAGGTTCCAATTGAAAGCAGCGGTTTTTTGGTGTTTGTGGGTTTTGAGATATAGCTAAAATTTGGAACCTAGCTCTTGTTCACCAAAAAAACATGGTGAAAAAAGCCAGTTTCCCCGTACCAATGGGTTCTTCAGCTTAGGGTTTGTAAATTGGTGTGTTGCATCCTTGGTACGCGCAGCCCGCGTAGCTGCCAGTTTCCCGGACTCTGCTTAGATCCGCCCTCCCGCATGACTCTACTTTGGAAAGATTCCCGCAGAAATTTGCTTAAGGATATTTCAAAAACCCACTCAAGCCGAACATCTTGCGCCTACTCTTTCTGATTCCAAAGCTTTTTCTCGGTCTAAACGGCCGAGAGTCGCCTATAGATTAAGCTGCGTCGCTACAGCCTGGGACTCCACCAATTGCCTATTTGGTCTTAACAGATAACCTAGAGCACCCTTGTTTTTAGGGCCACCCTTGCGGGGCTAGGACTGTTTTACTTGTCTTGAATTTTACCTCAAGTTTGGTTCGCTCGCTTCTTGCCACCCAACACCGCGTCATAGGGCTTCGGCTGTGGTTCGTTGGGATTGGGTGCTGTGGGTGCGGATGTTATTACAAGGGATGTTCTTACGTTATTTAGGTAATAGGCAAACTTATTTGCGTCACCCCGTTGAGCATGATATTTTTCCTTGCTATTCCACACGCAACCCTTAGTTCTTAAAAATGCCAAGGTGTTTGTAATTTCTGTTTTAGTTCCTATCACTCGGAGGCTTCCTAGTTGTAGTGATTCACTCATTGAGTTTACCCTCAAACTGTTTCAAAATTGACTCTAATTTTACCTTGCCATCTGCAAATTTGCGCCCTCCCATTTTGAGTACATTCTCAACAATCCAAGTCACAGACTTACCCGCTTCCATTGACTTACAAACTTCCAAGTATATAGGGTAATCAGGAGAGTCGGAAGCGGAAGCAGTTTCCTGTAAATCGCCACTGTATATAGCTTCCAGCGCTTGACGGCTAGCTTCCACGTCAACGCCAGGGGAAGTCAGGATAAGTTCAGCTTCCTGCTGTCTTTGTTGCTGTGAAACATAGACGCTCGTGCTGATTTCATCTTCTACATCAGCTTTAATCGCTCTCAGTTTCAACTCCTCAACTTCTCCCTCGTCAGCTAATTGACGGGCGATATTTCCAGCGGAAACGGCACAAGCAATCGCAGCACACAGGCTTACCCCTTGCAGTGCTTTGTGAGTGTCTAGCGTTTTGTCTAGTGCTGCTAGTGGAGTCAACCACAGCACTACAGAGGACGCGCTCAACATAAACAGTTTTAGCTGCATAGAAATACCCCCAAACCAATCAGCAGCATCGCCAAACCGCCGATTAAAACAGCCTGTAAGTCAGCCACTGAAATCTTGAGCAACTTGCTCAGGGAATAGTCAAGCAACCAGCTCAACCCCCACGCAATCGCAATCGCTGCTAACAGGAATAAGACGGCTTTCATTGCCATCGGATGCAGACTCGCTATCCACCCCAAAAGGGAGAAAGCGACGCATCCGGCAAGGAAGTAGTTTGCCAGATACATCGCTTTCATTAGTTCGCCCCCGTCAATCGAGCTTTGATTGCATCAATCCGTTCCCGCGCTGAATTCTCAGCTTTATCAATCCCTAAGCCGAGCTTCGCGTATCCCGGTCGGAGTCCATGAAGTTTTTTAGCGAGTCCGGCGTTCGATCGCACTTTCTTCAATTCCTCACCAGCCACCACACCTTCGTATTTGCGGTGGCTCTTGTGTACTGTGGCATCTGCTACTTCAATCTGGCTCAAGGATTTATAGGCCTTTTTAGCGTGCCTCGCGTCTTCGGTCTTTTCCTTTGCCAACTTCTTCAAGCCCTGGGCTTCTTCCTTATTGAAATATCGAGGATCGGGCACTACGGGTGCGGTGCGGATGCTGCCAAAATTGCCCGGTGAGTTTGGGGTAATTACCCCCACGTCGGTTTGCGCTAATACCTTAGATTTGTCGATCGCGTGGTTGCCGTCGTTGCTGGCAGTAAGTTTTCCAGCATCAGAATTGCCGCCGAAAAGGCGCAGTTGTAAGCTCATAATTTTGTCCCGATTTGAATGTTGATGCGAACTGGGGAGGGAAATAAATTCAGGGGGTTGATTTGTCGCCACATGGACATTGCCAGCATAAATACTCCCGCAGATGCGAGCAAAACAGCAATAAGTTGTCCTAAATCAACCCAGTCGAAGAAGTTGGTGGAATTCTGGCGGGTGAAGCCACACACAGGAAATGAACCGTCGTTAGTCCAATCAAGGGTGTCTACACTGTCTACAAAACCGTCTACACGAAGCAAGTCAGGTGCCGTGTCTACAGTAGTGTCTACAACGTCTACGTTGTCTAGTGGTTTGTCTAGCAGCGTGTCTAGTGTCTCGCGGTCAACAAGGTATACTTCAAGCAGCGTTTCCCACGTAGAAGTTTTTGAAAGCTTGCCAAACTGTCGGGCGTTTTCATTGGTGAAACCACAGGAAAAAGCGATCGCCTTGAGTTGGTCGATGCGACGGTAGCTGACAATGGGTTTAGTCATGTTCAACCGCCTGCATTAACTTAAAAGCTTCCTCTAACCTATTGCCAAGAAGTACAAGACTTGCTGGAACGTATTCGTAGTAAGCATCCAGTAACAAGGAAGCTTGAAAACACCCTGCATCATCCAAAAATTTAGATTTAGTCAGGCAAGTATCAAGACATTCAAGAAAAATTTCTCGGTGGCGAGCATTGGCAAGTTCGTCCACGCTACGACGAACCAATAAAAAAACTCGGTCAAACGTTTTGCGGTCAATCACAATTTTGTCGCTTGACTCAAACGTAAAGAGTTGCGATCGTCCGCAAGGACAATCGTCTGAAAGTGGCATAATTTATAGGCTCCAAACGTTCTAGTACAACGGTTTGGGGAAGTCGTGGTTTGGCTAGCATTGTCAGTGCTCGTCAACCGCGCATCAATCTTCCTTAGTTACTCACGATTGCAGACTTACAGTTCCTTGTCAACACAGGAAGTGTAAAGTTTTGTTTCAAATTATTGAGTTAGCAACTCCATCACTTCGTGGGGTGTAATGCCATAAATAGCAGCTAGCAGTTTGATACTTTTCTCGTCACTTCCCAACTGCTTAAGCACCCCGATCGCGCTACCAAGAGGAATAGCTTCTTTTGTTGAATGAGTTAGCAAGTCAATTGTCGTCTTAGTATTGGCTCGTTTTTTATAAGTACCTTCATTCATCTGTGTTGAATGTCCCAAGCTTTTAGCTCTTGTTTCCTGGGACATCCCTGCCATTTGACCGTTGAGATTAGCTAGGTGGCGTAAAGCGTGAGACTGAGTAAAGCCCTTATTCCATCTTTTTAAAGTAGCCCACGCACGGTCATTATATGCACCAAAAATTGTCTTTGGATTGTTCGATGTCAACCTAACTTCAGGCAATTGCCCTAATTTGATTCCCAATCGTTCGATTAAATCCGAATGAGTAGGAGGAAGCATTGGCACACACAATCGGTAGCCAGTCTTAGTCGTAGTTTCCAACTTGGTTCTTTCGCCTACTACGGCAATCATTTTTGTGTTACTTGGTTCACTCAGTGCCGGAATAGTAATCCCATCTTTTGTCTTAAACGGTTCGTTGACGTTCTGAATTGCGAATACTTCATGTACTCGGAAACCATACACCACCTGCATTGAGAATACCCACAGCCATCGTTTGCGTGATTCTAAGTTGTATCGTTTATCATCGGAGATAGCTAAAACTTCTTCGTGAAATTTAAAAAATTCATCCACTGATATAGACTGAAGGTCTTCTCTGAACAGTGTCTGCGTGCCGTTAATTTCTTTAAGGCGAATAAGCAAGTCAGTGTTACCAACAGTCTCAGCAAGCTTACGCATAGCGCACAAGCAGTTTTTAAAACATTTAGTTCCTACTTGCTTGCTGTGAACTACCAGTAGAATGTCTGCCAGGTTCAGGACTGTGTTTTGGGGCAATAGTTTGAAATAATGTCCGTAAACACATTGCCAACTATATTGATGGCTAGGATTGTTCTTGTCGCGAGGTTGACGACGCTTTGTGTGTCCATCCCAATATTCTTTTTCTACTCTTGCTATCGCCTCACCGAACGTCATTAAATCATTTTTGATGACGTTCTTTTCTAGAATCACATCATCATACCAAGCCAAAAACTGAGACTCGGTTTTTAGTGATTCTAAAGCGCTAGCGACTAGGTGGGCCCTCCTCAAAGCATCAGTAATCCCTTGCATTGTCAGGTAACATCCGCAGGCTTTATTGACTCGCTTGACGCCTAACTTGAATTGAAGTGTTATGTAGCCACCGCTAGCTTTCCTGTCTCTTTTTAGCCCTACGCCCTTGGGGCATTCCTTCTGTGCTTGTTTGAAGTAGTCCAGAATCCGCTCGTAACCAACCAGGTAGTCTCCAGTGGTACTTGCCGTGACTGGATTAGACTTTTCGCTCATCTTTCGCTCCCTACTATAATAATGCCGAGTTTGCTTGCTGTAGACAGCGTACAGCAAGTCGCTCGGTATTCGCTCAAATCCAAAACAGGACTTTCAGAGTAGGCACAAAAAATGGCTAGAACAACGTAAAAGCGTCGATTGAGAACTCAGCGCTAATTCAAATCCCACCCTCTCCGTTTTTGAGAAAATGCCTAATTTTTGGGCTATCGCAACTTGGTCAGACACACCCGATTTCAATTGACAGCCATAAAGGCCGAGAGTCGATCGCTCAAACTCCCCTCCACTCCAATAACTCCCATTGCTGGAACTCTCTTAGGGTTCCCAGGCTCACCCACCAACGCGGATGATTTTCCCTGTCTTCCAACAGGCTCCTCGGGCGTACTTTTATCCTGTTTCCGAGGGACTCTCGGTACAGCATCCAAATAAATTCCCAGTCCATCCAGGCCGCGCTGCAAAATAACTTTTGCAGCATCCACATCGGCATCCTCATGATGGCCGCACTCTTGGCAGATAAACTTCTCCAGATCTCGATTTGTGGGACTTACATACCCGCACTCGCTGCATTCCTGAGAGCTAAAGTGAGGTACCGCTTCATAAACCAGAACGCCCGCCCTTTCGGACAAAATCTTGACTTTCTGTTTTAAGGAACCCCAAGCAGCATCAGTAATGGCTTTGTTCAGTCCAGATTTAGCAGATTGACCGTTAGGCAAATACTTTCCGTTTTCATCCTGCTTTGGTTTGCAGCGTGCCATCATGCCTTGAATATTAAGATTCTCAAACACAATCAGGTCAAACTGCTTGACCAAGCTATTAGCTATCTTCCATTGGTAATCCTCTCGTCGATTAGCAACTTTTTGTTCCAGTCTTGCTAAGCGCTGGCAGGCTTTTCTTCTGCGGCGGGAACCTACAACCTTGTGGCTGATAGCACGGTTTAGTTGCGATCGCGGACGCTCCATCTGTTGATAAAATCTGGGATTGGCAATGGTTTGTCCCGTACTCAGAGACATTAGCTTCTTGATACCCAGATCTACTCCTACTGCTGTTTTAACTTGATTTGCTGCTGGAACATCTGGAACCGACTCATCTTGCAACAAAACAGAAATATAAAAGCCATCTGCTTTTTTCCGCACTGTGACGGAACGAATGCTGAAAGCATTGGGAAATGGTCGGGACTGAAAAAACGACATCCAGCCAATACCGGGAAGTCGGACTTTATTCCCTTTAAAGGCGACATCTCCCGGCGGGTAGGTGAAAGAGCGAAATTTACCCTGCCGCTTTGTTTTCGGATATTTGCCCAATCCTCGGAAAAAGCGCCCAAAAGCAGCATCAACCTGTTTTAGCATTTGTTGCAAAACATGGTGATAGATTTCTCTATACCAAGGACGCTCTTGCTTCAGGTCAACCAAATTGGCATCTTGTTGAGCGAGTGGAGTTCTTTTCTTGCCTTTTGCTGTCCAAGGATTGCCGTACAAAGCACCTTTGCTTAACGAGCAAGCAAGGGGGCAACACTCGGCTTGAGTTTCTATGAAGCAGTAGTTCCCCATAACAGGAAATCTTGCTTGCTCGTAGGCTTCTGTTCGCTCCCTAACTCTAAAGTTGTATTGCAAGCGAAGCAAATGAATCCACCGCTCGATTGTTTGAGCTTGTTTGGGCGATGGATTCAGCTTGTAAACGTAAGCAAGCAGCATAGTGTACTAAGTTAACCAGGCTACTGATTGAGCAGATGAGCAACTTGCTGCGCTGTGGAATGGGAGATGCTAGCGCATGAGCTCACCCCATTAGGATTGAGCGTGTTGATCCGCTTGGCACTGAGAACTTTGGCAAAATCTGTAGCAGCCAGTTCCTCCATTGTCATGCCATCTTTGCAGTTTTGTCTTTTTTTCAATCCTCTGGCTGTTCGGAAATCTTCCGTAGTACCAATGATCGGCTGATACACCCTCGCCTTGCAATGAGCAAAGTGCAGTGGAGCCTGAACCCCATGTTCATACAACGCTGCCTCGTAAAAGTCTTCTTTGGGAATAGAGTCAAGACGGGCTCCAATATATTCACGGCTTTTGCCTTGCTTTTCCCAATTTTTAACTGCCCTTTGCCGACTACGGCGAACGCCGAGTTCTGGATCTACTTCTTCTTCAATCCTTTCTTTGACAGCATTTCGCGCCCAATCACGAAACTCTGTAGACAAGGATTCGGCATATTCGATGGCTATCTTGTCTATGGCATAAGTTCCACCGCCTATACCTCCCCGAGTTGATATCAGACCAACATCTTTAGCTAATTTTCTGACTTGGCTTGCCCAAGCTCTGTATTTTTTACATGCAGAGTTAGCGACTGGTTGTTCTACAAAAGTTCTCTCGACAACGGGTTTTAACTCAAGCTTAGCTTCAAGCACTAATTCCAACAGCCGTTCACAGATACGCTTCTGTATCAACCACTTATCTAGCTCTTGGGATTTAACAGACCCGGCAGCTTTCCACATATCGGTCAGGCAGATTAGCCCACCGTTTTGCTGACAATGAATCACTAAACCTTTGTAATTCATGTTCTTACTCCGTAATTTCCCCATCGCAAAAAAACCTCCACTAAAATCCAAAACAGTCTTGACATATTTGTGACCGTGTGGTAATAGCTAAGGGTTGACAAATGTGCTATGATAAAAGCACAAGAAACTCTAGACCGCAAGAAATTAAATTCTTGCAGCTCAGGTTTATAGCCCAAAGCCACTACCGAGCAAGATCCTTATCTGTGGGGATGGTGGGACTCGAACCCACAAAAACCCTGGCAGGTTATCCGGTTAGGAGCCGGATGCGTTTTCCAGTTCCGCCACATCCCCAAGTAGAATGCAGCGGCGATACTTTGAATTAGGAACTCAAAGCATCGTCGCTGTTTGTTAACGGAGAAAATATCATTTGCGGTGTCATCATCGTGTTGCTCGCATTATTTGACTCTGATTATTCGTTGCACAAATTTGAAGCATAAAGATTTCGACCAAGCTTTTTCCACCTTTTATGTGTCTCTGCGCCCCGACGCAATTCTACGCTCAAGGAGTTTTTGGCTCGCCAAAATTCCTCTTCAGATTCCGCGTCAAATATAGCTTCGACAATCCGATCGGCTAGCATTGGCTCTTGATGAGCATTCAAAACCTTTTCTATGGATTCTGCAAAGGTCAGCCCCAGGTACTGAGGACGCTTTATCTCCACAGGGTTACGCTGATGTCTGTTTTGAGAGATTGCTTTTTCAAGACCTGCATCTTCAAAAGCAAAACTAACATTGGCTAGGCCTCCTTTTAGATGTTCCTCTGCACCAAGAGAACTTGTCGAAGCTACTTGACTCTCATTCAAAGTCAGTGTTTCTGTTTCGGAAACCACATCTGTAGGTTTTGATGCCACTTCATCAGGAGCTACCTGCGCCAGCGTACTCTCGTAATAAAGAATACTTTCTTTTAGTTGTACAGCTTTCGCTTGTACTTCAGCAAGTTCTGACTTCTGCTGGTCAATTTGCTCTGTGAGCCATTTGACGAGCTGTTCGCGGGCAAGATCCTGTGCCATAGCTCCTAAAATTTTCTGTGCTTCTCAGACGATAACACAACAAAACAAATTTAAAAACAAAAACAAGAAAAGAATGTAAATATTTCTCAATCTTTAAATAACATAAGATACCGCTGCTAGCTCCCAACAAAAAAACACCCCCGTAGGGGTGCTGTTGCTTACCAGGTAATTTTTCTAGCCAACGGCGTTAACTAAACCCTTCTTCATCCGCCGGGTCGCCGTAGGGATCTTCGCTGGCCGGGCTCACATTGCCGAACATTCCAGCATCCGCTACGTAGTCTGCGGGGTCGCCGTAGGGGTCTTCGCTGGCCGGAGTCAGGTTGCCGAACTGTCCGTAGTCTGTACCGGCGTAGTCTGCGGGGTCGCCGTAGGGGTCTTGGCTGGCTGGAGTCAGGTTGCCGTACTCTCCCGAACCGGCGTAGTCTGCGGGGTCGCCGTAGGGGTCTTGGCTGGCTGGAGTCAGGTTGCCGTACTCTCCGTACTCAGCCGGGTCGCCGTAGGGGTCTTGGCTGGCTGGAGTCACGTTGCCGTACTGTCCGGCATTGGAGGCATCTTGGTAATTGCCATCAGGATCGAGTTGCTCGCTGTCTGGCCCGACGATCGCATCTTTTAACTTCCGCAAAAATCCGTCTACCATGATAAAGTTCCTCTTTTTTATGTGTTGAAAAACGACTGTTTTAGATTGGGAATCCCAGATTTAATTGAAAGTCAGGGAACCTGCAATCTAAAATCTCAAATGCTTAGACTACTGTGCCGGAACAGGACTTGTAGCTTCCGGCAAGGTAGTAAGGTCTCGACCGGTATTTTGGTTGTTGTACCCCTGGAATTCGCGGTAACGCACTGCCTCGGACTCCGGAACTTTAATTCCTTCAGGCGGGGGCGTTACCCAGACCGCGCGATTCTGGGCATCACGGTAGTAAACGCGACCGTTTTTGGAAAGGTAATGTTTTCCCTGCGGCCCCTTTTCTTGTTTATTTTTGTGCTGATTGTAGATGTAGTAAAGGGCTGCTGCTCCTGCTAAAGTAATCCCTACTTTTTGAGCATTGCTCAGTCCTTTTTTGGCTTGTGGGGAAGGGGAAGGAGTGGAGGCACGATTAGTTTGCACTCCTCCAGCGCGAGTGTTGTCAACAGGAGGCGGAGGAGCGGAATTTTGCTGGCTAGAACCGCAAGCACTCACAAAGGGAAATGTCAGCAGCGTTGTCAGCAGCAGAGCCATGAAGCGCGATCTTTGGGGTTCGGGTTTGATTGTGTTCATTGCCGCTCCGAATTGTCGGGATTATAGGTAGAGTGTGTTCTGGCGAGGTTGAGGAACCTGAGCTGCTGCCAACAGTTTTTAGAGTAAACTAATTTCTCAAAGCAATTTTGACCAAAGTAGTTGCTGAGAACTTAACAGCGCAGGTACGGTATTGCGTTTGTATATTAATCATCCTCAAGTCTCTCGAAAATTTACTCATTCCAGGGATATAAATAAAGTTTCTTTTATTTCAGTCTCCAGGTATAGGCCAATGCGCGCCTTCGGGTAAAAATAAATTCCGTTTGTGGACTGCTCAAAGCAAAGTGAAGCAGACCGAGGGGGCGAGTGCGAAGCTCAAAGCAGGACGGGCGAGGCAAAGGATGCGGGATTTATAAGTCCGGCGGTGTTTAATTGCACCAGAGTGCTTGTGGGAGATGCCTGCAATTTTAGTGGGGGAATTCTGGAGAGGTCGATCGCACTCTTGTAGATATCTATTAACCGCGAGAGAAAGCCCCCGAAGCTTTTCGGATATTTATGAAATTAAAGAATTTACTTACTGCTGCTTTGTCGATCGCAGTTATATTTACTGCGGCAAAATATCTAACTTTTTCAAATCAACAAAATCAAGTCAAGCAATTGCTGGAAACCAAACAGTGTCCCGAATGCAATTTCAGCAAGGCCAACCTAAAAGGATTAGACTTGCAAGGAGTCAACTTGCAGGGAGCCAACTTAGAAGGTGCTAACTTATCAGGATCCAAATTAGCCAATGCCAACCTCAAAAATGCCAACTTAAATAAAGCCAACCTGACGGGAGCTGATTTGGGCTGTGCCGGCATCACTTTCAACCTTGAGGCTAATGAAAAAGAAGCAAATATGGATTTTAATGTCACCGCTGTTCCAGAACAGAATAACCCAGAAAATGCAGTAGTTGGTTTCAATATGAAAGCAACGGATCGAGGAGCCACAATGCGTTTCAACCTCATGGGATGCGCGGACTTCTCAAATGCTAGCTTGCAAGAAGCTAAAATGCCAGATGGCACAATTCATCCTTAATTGCAGCAAATACAGCAATCTGCTGTCTCATCATTTGTCAACTTCTTTTCATTCTTTCTGCTCTCTCTTTTCTCTTTCTCTGTGTCCTCTGTGGCCTCTGTGGTTCATAAAAAAAAACCGTCGCCTGACTGACAGGCGGCGGTTTTTTTAAGCAACTAACAATCGCCTAAAATTAGTGAGCAGAACCATTACCGTGATACTTGTCAGTATCGTAGAATCCGTTTTTTGTGCCGAAGAACAAACAGCAAACCGTGAAAACTGCTGTCAAGACTGCTAAAACTAACTTAACGTCCATAATTTACCTGCTGTTGTTGAGTGAGTGCAAATACTCAGATTGTAGAATCTTTTTGGCTGGCGCGGCCATCTACCAGCGTAGCGCCAGATTTGCTGGGATGTTCGTTGGTGCGGCAGTTTCCTGACGGCGAGACGATTCGGGGAATTATTGTCGAAACCGAAGCTTACGGCCCAGGAGATCCCGCTTGTCACGCTTACCGAAAGCGAACTCCTCGCAATGAGGTGATGTTCGGGCCTCCGGGTATGAGCTACGTTTACTTAATCTACGGGATGTACCATTGCTTTAATGTCGTGACGGATGCAGAGGGAGTTGCTAGTGCTGTGCTGATTCGAGCTTTGCAGCTAGATGCGGTTCCCCAAGAATTCGCTGCAATTCCTGAGAAGAAGCGATCGCGCCTCGCCGCCGGGCCTGGGAAACTGTGTAAGGTACTGCAGATCGATCGAACTTTAAGCGGTTTTCCCTTGGGTTCCGGCCAACCGCTGCGATTGGAACACCGGAGCGAGGAATTTCAGCAAGCTGTGGAGGAGGGTACAATAAATTTTGTGCAAACTACGCGGATCGGGATTTCTCAAGGAATTGATTTGCCTTGGCGGTGGTATGTAGGGAACTGTACGGCTGTGTCACCAAATTATTGGGTCTGAAGCCCCTTCTTCAGTGGCCGGTTTTTTCTTCGCCTTTTTAATATAAAATCTAAATATTTATTAATAGATTGTCCTGCTTTTTGCTGTACTATAAATTATAGGAGGATTCAGCAATGTTTGGTTGTCAACAAAATCTAATTCGAGCTGATTCAAGCATTCAAGCGATTCTTGAATATCTGTGTTCCGAGTCGGCAAAGCTTACTAATTGCGGTATCTATTATTCTCGCCAAATATACTTTAAAACTGGCAAGATTCCGAACCGGGCTAAGCTACATAAAGTCTTGGGAACTGAAGATAGAAACCTGCACTATCAAGCGTTCTATTCAGATACAGCTCAGCAAATTCTAACAGGGGTAGCAGAGTCTTTTAAGTCTTTTATGGGCTTACTCAGAGGAATCAAAAATGGAACGGTTACGCAACACCCTAAATTGCCGGGATACCGTAAAGGTGGAATGGCACTTGTAACGTTTACAGGAAGATCCGTAAAACTTAAGAATGGGATGCTGCGATTTCCTCTCTTGAGCAAGGTTAAAGCGTGGTTCTGGTTAGATGCGTTTTTCCTACCAATGCCATCTAATCTAGATTTTACAACAATTCGAGAGTATCGCATTCTTCCCCGGAATTGCTGTTTCTACTTGGAATTGATTTACAAAACAGAGGATGTCCAAGCGAATGTAGACCCTGCCAAATGCTTAGCAATTGACCACGGAATAGACAACTGGCTAACCTGCTTGAGCAATATCGGCACAAGTTTTATCGTTGACGGCAAACATCTCAAGTCCCTCAATCAAGGATATAACAAACGGGTTGCTTTTCTCATGAAAGGGAAAGCCAACGGCTACTGGTCTAAAAGATTGGCAGGCTTAACTGAAAAACGTAATCGCCAAATGCGAGATGCCGTCAACAAAGCAGCAAGAAAAGTAATTCAGCACTGCTTAGACAACCAAATCGGTACAGTTATTTTTGGCTGGAACAAAGGACAAAAAGAGTCTGTCAATATGGGAAGCAAAACTAATCAAAAGTTTGTGCAAATCCCTACGGGCAGACTGAAAGATAGAATAGCTCAACTGTGCGAGCAATACGGTTTAAGGTTTGTTGAAGCTGAAGAATCATATTCTTCCAAAGCTTCGTTTGTCGATAATGACTTGCTACCTAAATTTGGCGAAAAACCCGAAGGGTGGCTTCCTAGTGGCAAACGAATTAAGCGCGGTTTGTACAGAACGGCTCAAGGTTGGCTAATCAATGCAGATTGTAATGGTTGTGCAAATATTGCTAGAAAAGTAGCGATAATGCTTGGACTAGATCTAAGTGGAATCGGTAGAGGTGCTTTGGCATCGCCTTTAAGACTCAAATTGCTGTCTTAAGAATCCCCGCGCTGGTCTGCCGGGGAGTGTCAAAACTCTAGTAATGTCAAAGGTATCATTGTAAATTTTGTCGCTTATCTTAGTGAAATTATGGCTTACTCTTCTGAAAATCCGATCGTACAACTGAAAAAATGCCTAAGCCTGGTTCAGGATGTTAGCACTCACACCGAAGCCAACCGGGCCTTCGAGCAATTGTGTGGGATTATCGATGCTGAAAACCCAATGGCGGCGCAACTTTTGGAGATGCTTTGGGAAGAAGCAATTATGGCGAGGAGATCGGCTTTATTTTGGCAACAAATGAGCGATGTTGAGAAAGATATGGCTAATAGAATGATGGAAAATATGACGCAGATGCGGCAGAATTATTTGCGGTTGATGCAGGAAATGTAAGATTGGGGAATGGGTAATTGCTAATTAGTAATTGGTAATTGCCCAGACTGCGATCGTAAACGAGAAAAACGAGTAGCAGAAGCGGATTTAACTGCGGCGAGACTCATGATCCACCAAGCAATATGTGCGTATTGAGCGCAGTCGAACCAAGTGAAAGTAAAAATGAAATAAGCAATAGCAACTGCTTCAATACCGCGCAGATACGAATTCATGGCTAAACATACATAATATCCCCAAACTGCAATGCCAGCAAGCAGCCCTAAGATGCCAACTGATAGGGTTGTATCCAGAATCCAATTGTGAGCTTTGTAAGTAGGAATTTCTCTAGTGCTGATTTCAGCTTTTATGTTAATATAGTCGTAAGTAAACTCGTCTAAATTTACAACAATCGGAGTTACTTGAGGATTTCGGATGTAGGGATAGGCAATGCCGAAACCGTCAAATCCCCATCCAAATAGCGGGCGTTTTTTGATGCCACGGGCTGAGAGAGTCCACATCGGCGATCGGCTAGACATGACTTGTGCGATCGAAGGTTTGCTCCAATCTAGGGGTCTGGTGACAGTCATGATGGCAATAGCAATTACACCGCTCAGAGCAATTCCTGCAAGGATTTTGTAATATTTGCGTCTCAGCAAATAGGCACTGGCAACCATCAAAGCTAAAATAGCACTTCGGGTAGATGTTAGCAGCAGCGCGGGAACAGTTAAAATTAAAGTAATTGCAGTTAATTTAGTTGTGATAAATCTCGAAAACCAACCGACAAGAGCAGTAATTATTATTAATGCTAAAACTATGGCTGCGTGGCCTCTGTGGGAATACAATCCTATGGGTTGCTGCCCTTGAAATATGCTGCTGACATTAACATCTGCTCGGATAATTTGCCCCATTGTGGCGGTGTAGTCGATCCGCCAGTCGATGATTTGGGGGAAGATACTAAGAGAAAGGATCGTGCCGCCAATTAGCAGTCCTTGGAATTGGGAATTTATGAGTTGCGGGTGTATGGTTAAGAGCAAGCTGTTGCTCAGGGTGAAGGCAGCGATTAACAGCCAGTACAGCCAGCCATCTCCCATTTGGTCTTGACCGAAGAAAGAGGTTAAGGGAAAAGGACTTTGTAGAGTGGAGATAGCTCCGATTGATAGAAATATTGTCCACAGTATTAGCGAGATTTTCCACTGTCTGGGAATGGTTAGGGCTTTTCTTTGTTCCCACAAGAGGGCGAGATTGACTCCTACTATTAGCCAAATAATTAATACTTTGGGGGAAGTCCAGATAAGGGCCCGGCTGCTTCCCGAAGGGTTGATGAGGATGATGCTGAGGGCATATAGCAGGGTGTAGAGGGTTTTCATTACTCTTTGTTTTTCCGGTTTTTGAGTCTTTTAATTACAGGCAATACAGCGAGGGCAAATAAAGTTCCTAATGCTGTAGTTGGTTCGGGAACGGCTTCTGCGGGGAGGGCGTCGTCGTCGGTGTTTTTAGATGAGACTTTTGGAGTTTTTGCGGTGAGAGTATCGTCAAGATACGATAGTTCTGGGTCTTCAAGTAAGTCGGCACTGATGCCTGCTAAATCTACTTCGTTATCCTTGTTATCCTCTGAAGATAGTTCTGGGTCTTCAAGTAAGTCGGCACTGATGCCTCCTATATCTGCGTTATTTTCATCGTTGTCTGTTGAAGATAATTCTGGGTCTTCAAGTAGGTCGCTGCTGATGTCGGCTAAATTTACTTGGTTTTCGTTGCTGTCTGTTGAAGATAATTCTGGGTCTTCCAGTAAGTCGCTGCTGATGCCGGCTAAACTTACTTGATTTTCGTTGCTGTCTGTTGATGATAGTTCTGGAGTTTCCAGCAAATCACGACTGACGCCTGCTACGTTGACATTGTTCAAACTATTGTCTGTTGATGATAGTTCTGGGTCTTCGAGTAAGTCGCTGCTGATTGCTGTTAAGTAGTCAGTGTTAGCTTTGCTACTGCTCTCAAAAAGTGAGCTTTTTCGCAAGCTCTGGGCATTAGCGTTTGATATCGCAGAAATGGGAACCGCCCGAATCGGACGCCCACCCCGACGGGGTGCTGGTGCTGGACGCGGACTCGGTGCTGGCGCTGGACGAGGGGTGGGTGCTGGGCGTGGGGTTGGTGCTGGTGCTGGACGCGGGCTGGGTGCTGGACGCGGGCTCGGTGCTGGGCGAGGGCTGGGGGCTGGGCGAGGGCTGGGTGCTGGAGGCGGGCTCGGCGCTGGACGAGGGCTGGGGGCTGGACGCGGACTGGGGATGGGAGCCGGTGATGGTTTTGGTGTTGGTGATGGTGACGGCGATGGTGTGACACAACCTATCCCGCCACCACCGCTGCTGCTGCTGGCGATAATCACGCTACCGCTGTTATTAAAGAAACCAGGTGGTGGTGGGCAAATTTCCTGGGGAACTGGAACTGGAGTTGGAGCAGGCACTGGAACGGGAGCTGGGACGGGAACGGGATTTTTATCAGGAAAATACTCGTACACCCAACCCCATTTGACTCCGTTATAAATCGTGACTTCTTGTTGATTCTTGGGATTCGCTTGAGCTAGGTAAAGTTCCGCAGTCCAGAAATAATTTCGATTTAAATTTGTGATTTCATAGGGGCGAAAGGGGCGATCTTCAAATAAACCATTTGGCTTCAGAGGATCGCCTGAACCATAGTATGGAGCGAGACTATTTCTCCCCTCATTCGGCCCCCGAAGAGGAATGTTGTCAATATAGCTTATCGTAGCACCGACTGGTCCAATTTTATCGCTTCCTGGGTAGTTAGTAGTAACGCGCTGAATCCAATAAAGTAAATTTTTGCTATTTTTAGGGTCAGGATTAGGCTGTCTTTTGCTTGTACCGGGACGGTAAATCAAACTAAGTGCAGAGCCAATTCCCCCCTCACTTGGGGTTAATTTAGTACCCTGACCGCAATTAGTCTTAATACCGCATGGGTACTGAAGCTTGACATTAAAACTCCCTTTTAAATTCTGTCCTTTCTTAAAAGTCCAACCTTCTTCTCCGTAAACTATTCTTAAGTTTTCTAGGAATCTGTTTCTACCTCCTAGTTTTATCTCGCTAACGAAGGGGCTAGCCTTACTTAAGTTAAAAGGGTCATCTGGATCTAGTACATTTAAAGAAGTATAGCCTTTTCCATTGGGCAACTCAGACTCAGATATGTAATTGAATAGTCCACGATTCTGTGTGAGAGTAAACGCACTACTAGATTGACAGGAAAGCGTGGCTATTAAGCTAGTTGATAATACGAAAAAAAAGTCTCTGACTTGCATTGTTTTTACCTGTTTGGGAAATTAAACAAAAAGAAATAGTGATTCGCCATTCAAGGCTGGGTTATACGGAATTCAACAAAGGGAGTATCCACCCGCCCAGTCCAAACTTTTTCTATTGGCCGACTTGTGATCGACTGCCCTGCAAGGTTTTTCTTCTGTATGGTATTACTGATATTTTCATACCGGAAGCGGAAGTGATATATACCTGGCTTGAGTTCGTTAAAAGACCATGCACCACCACTGCCGTCAGAGACACCAAGCGAAAGTTGGTCGCACTTCCTCCAGGAGAGGTCGATATCTGGAAAAAGTGTCACACTTTTTCCAGGTGTGACTAACAGAAAATCAGATTCTTCAGGCCCTCTCATCCAGTCGCTAATATAGCCTCCCCGCAATATTTGACCATCTGGTATGACAAGACTTGGGGCAAAACTGCCATAAAAGCTGAAGTAAAATGAGGTTAGCGTGTTGTTGGTAATCCGCATACCAATCTGCACAGATTGGTATGAATTGTCACTCTTATTTGGCACAGTTAAGAATGGCTCCGGTATGAAAGTTTCAAAACGAATACCATCTACTTCCACTGCACTGTTATTCAACCCAACAGGTTGAAGTAGGCGAAAATTAGCTAAGGGAGTTACCAACTGACCTGTCCCAGCTACTTCTATTCTCTCTAGCGGCACTTCTTTTCCCTCTAGTAGTTCTTTAATATTAAAAACAGTGAAGGGATTCGTGTATACTATTGTCCCAGTCGGAGTTTCATAAGTGAATCGAACCTGATATTCCCCTGGCCCAAGAGTATCAAAAGACCAAGATTTATCGAGATCAATAGGGCTTTCATCGTAGGTGGGGCGATGTAATATCAGTTGAAGTAAATTATTTTGCCAAGACAGTCTTCCCTTCATAGAGGTGGATATCTGCTGTCTGACCCCAACTAACGAGCCATGATATTCTCCGTTCCCAACTTGCCTATTTATCGGTTCTCTTCGGTGCAGTGCTTGACCATCTGGTCCGAATATTTCTGGAATTAAAGCATCATAATCTATAGCCAAGGGAATAGGGGCTGGTGTATTATTAGTCAGGCTGACAGTAAAGCTGAATTCAGCAGTGACACCGGGCTTGTTTTCGGGGATAGATAGTGCCACAATTTCTGGCAATTCCACTTTCAGTTGGAGGCCATCTTGTTTAACGTTATTGCTGCGCTTAGATTTTCTAGATGCCATGTTTGTTACCTTTTCAACTTTTGAATTTTCATTGCCAACAGCTTGTATACTTCCATAGGTTACTACCAGGAGCGCAGCCATTACTAAAGCTAATAAAAACCGCAAAAGATACTTCATCGCCATCGGGATTATCAAATAATTAAAGAAAAAAACCGAAATTCCCTTGCATATAAGTGATAGACTGAGTTGGAAGGTATAAATCTCGCGCTCCTTTTGCTGCAAAACTCAGGCTGAAACCCATAGCCTCTTGACTCGTGAATGCAACTAACAAGGGTGTTGCTAAAAACATTACGATCGTTTGTGTGGTGGCCATTATGTATCCTCAATCAGTTATGTTTATACGAAGTGCTAATTATTAGGCGTAAATCCTTAATTAGTTTCATTTTCACTTTGTGGTTACTGGTTGCACTATGCAAAAGTCTATGAAAGGGGTAAAGACTTGCCCCACCCATACCATTTTTAAGCACTGTTTATCTATTAATTCGTCATAACCTTTTACTGCCGCATTAGTTACTTCGTATTTGAATCTAATCGAATAATTCCCCGTAGATGGTAGATAAAATTTCCAATATTCACGGTTGGTAAAAGGCATAAAAAGTCTTAAATCTCTATCCGGCCTTCTTTTTATTTTTGGATATCTTCGCTCCCAATAACACTGAGCGGTTTGAGAAAAAGTTACAGACTTTCCCGGCATAGTTAAGTGAAGATCGGATTCGTCAGGTACTCCTACTCCATCTGCCTGATAACCAGGATTAATATTTTGACCATCTGATGTTATAATTTCTGGAAGAAATTGGAAAAAACTAAAATAATAGGGAGTTGAAGTATTGTTAGTGATGGAAAAACCTAACACTACAGATGTATGATCGTCTTGCTTAAGCTGTTGTGCATTTAAATTGTATATTTCGAGTCCCGATCAAAAATCGTCAAATCCTCTCCCCCTCTCCCCTTCTCCCCCTCTCCCTCTCTAGTACCATAGGCAATCTAGATGCAACACAGCTTAGTTCTTTTTATCGGGACAGTCCACAGACGGTCTGACAGGATTGTTTCAAACCGAATGCCATCTACTTCAACGGCATTGTTGTCACTGGATTCTCCTATAGTCATGATGCTTGTCCTCCTTAAGCTGTTGTGCATTTAAATTGAATGTCAAAAAATAATCTAAGTCTTGTGGGGTGGGCGTCTCGCCCGCCCTGAATATGCAATTTAAATGCGTGACAGCTTATTGCTTTATCCTAAGAGTATGGCAGTAGCGCCTACGCTGATTTAAAAGAAGTTTGGTGAGATTATTTCCCAAGATTATCACAGTATCAAAGTTCTCCACAATCCAAAAATTTACTGAATTTAGTGACATCTAGAGAAGTCAATCAAATTTTTCCTAGTAATATTAGTTATGCCTAAAGTAAGATTTAAGAGAAAATCTTGACTTCTGTAGCTAAAAAGTTACAATAGATACTGTTTTTTATCGAGTTTGCTCTAAGATGCGAGGCAATCAGCGAATATAGGGTTGATATAAAATCCGGGTGCACTGGAATTATTTGTTTGTAAAATTTGGTAAAGTTCGCAGTTGCGGGTTTTTTGCCACACCGCAACTGCGAACTTTTCTTACTTCATTAAAGCAGCGCCGCGGTTGTAAAGTTCCCGCGCGTAATCAGTCCAAGTTCCCTGTCCCCAATAGCGAAAACAGCTTGTTTGCAGCAACAAATTGTACAGCAAAGCTTGCTGGTATTCAAACTGCTTGGTAACGGTGGCATCTTGCTGCACCCGCGCATCGTATTTTTTGTGGAATGCAGCGCTGAGTAGATTCATCGGTTCCAAGACATTTTCGTAGCCTTTCACCCAACTTAAATCGTTAGTCCAAGAAGCACCATCCATGTGAAAATTATGGTCTGTTTGCTTGAGTTGGGCGATCGCACTTTCCACTTTTTCCGGCGTCGCACTATCAGCATCGACTAGATGCCAGATTTTGTGCTGGTTAACCCCTTGACAAATGGGATAATCATCAGGATTAACACCCGCCGCTTCAATTATCTCCAAATATTCAGTGCCGTTTAAACCGACAACGCCGGATTTTCCCCCGCCTTGTTCGCGGTTTTCGTGCCAAGCTTTGACAAAAGCGCTGGGAAATTCATTCATCATCACGCCGCCATTTTCGCCGTCGGCAATTTGAGTAACTAAAGAAGGGACTGTGATATTGCCAATTTGCTGTTTATTGCGTCCTTTGGCTTCGTAATAAGGCTGCATTTGACCGACCAATTTCGTATCTGAACCTTGGGTTTTAATCAAAGCAGTAATACTGATTGTTTCGCCGCGAGAATTGCGGGCAACTAAACGGTTGGGAATATATTTTTGGTCTTGCGACAATCCCGAACCGTCTGGATTTTCTACAGAATGTTCTTGCACCATCAGCCAGCGATAGCCGCATTCTTTCAAAGCTTTGATGTATTCGTAAAGTGTATCTGGGTGATTGGGAAAGTGCATTTCTGGGGGCGAAAAACCTTTGACGCGCTTCAGGGCATCAATGCCAAAGATAGCGGCAAAATGATGTTGCCATGCTTGAATTTGGAGTTTGATGTCGGGAATGGGAGTTGAGGGAATGACGGCGTGACTCCACATTGTCCCCAGCCATTCTACGTGAGGTTGATATTGAGGATCGCAGGTAATCCGCTTGAGATTATCAAAGATATCGTCGCGTCCCATTTGGCGCAATCCCCACAATAAGTTGCCCGAATAGTCGAGCATAATTCGCGGGTTGCAGCCTTCGGCAATCAGTTGGGGGATAAATTCTCCCATGCGAGAATAGCACCAAGCAAAGACTGCGGCGTTGTGGTTGTCTCCTTGGTTGGGATGTTCAAACATATGCTGGAGATTGCCGATCAGTTCGCCGTTTGCACCCGCAGGAATGGTGGGTTGGTGCATATGCAGGGCGCAGGCGAATCCGGCTTGAATATTTTCCAGGCGCAGATTTGTGGTAGGTAGAAAGATTGGTTCGTTGCTATTGGCTGCGGCATTAATTTCTGCTTCGGAGCCGCAAATATGGGGTAATCCTGAGTTGATTTCTTGTAAAATGGGTAAATTGGGAGATTGTGCGATCGCAGGCATAAATTTTTCTCAACAATTGTGGAGGGGCGCTGTCTGCTATTGCTAAGATAGCTAGATACTTTAACAGTAGCAGAGGATGTCTGCAAAAGATAAATTACCCAAGATAAGTCCGGGAGCGCAGAAGCTCCTAATCTTGGGTAAAATGTTTAACACATTTCACGTAAATAGGCGAGGTAAATTATGAAATACGAAATCAAGCTTTTGGAACCGACGGATTTGTGGTACGTCCAAAATAACATCAATAAAGAAACCAACAAGTTTTACCATCCAACTAAAAATATTCCGTTGGTTCAGCAAGCGGAAATTCACTTGAACAATTCGGGAGTGATTATTCAAAAAGGTGCGCTGCATTGGTGTATGGGAAAATTGACTTCCGGTGTTTATAAAACGGATAACCGTTTAAAAGATATGTGGGTATCGTTGACTACGGAAATGGACTACAACGCTCCCGTATATCAAGGAACTGGTACGGTGAAACTGGAACCGAGACAAAAAGGGAATTTCCTGCATTATACGCCGATCGAGCTTTTGGATGCAGAGCAGTGGGAATTTGATGATGGTGTATTTCAGTTTTGTTCGGACAATGTAGTTATCGGTGCTAAAAAACTGAAATTCCGACAAGTGGCTGCTTCTAATGACGGTAGGTGGAGAATTGCTGTTACAGCTTTGCGCGAGCAAAAAGCTATAGTTGTAGCTGCTACAAATTCACCGGCTAAGGTTGTCGAACTCAAACAAGGTGAAACTTTGATAGCTGATTGCGATTTGGTGAAAGGATTTACCAAGGGGATTGAAGAAGATTATCGAAAATTAGGTCATTTTGGCAAAGGCGGTGGAGAGGGTTATGTTTGGTATTATCAGGGGAAAGGTAAATTATTAGTATGTGAAAATGATGCTATGGGTTTGGGATAAGTTGTTGCATTTTTGTCGAGCGGTATGAGAATGATGAGTGGGATTTATGTAAGATAAGGAGGAAGAAACATCGCACACAAATTTGCAGGCATGAAAGTGTCTGAGATTCTCAAAGGTAAAAAAGGTAGTAGAAAACAAGCACAGCTTCCGGCAAATTCGCCAAGTTGGGAAGAATTTAGCGAAATGATATGGGAGCAAATAGAAAGAGGTGCTGAAGAAAATCTCCCCGGCTTTAAGATGGTTCGCAAATTGTTGAGCGATCGGAGATTTGATAGATGAAAAATAATGGATTTGACCAAGTAATATTATTTTTGCAAAAATTGCAAAAACAGGCTATCGATTACAGTTTAGCGCATCATCGCGATGAAGCTCTGATGGTAATTGTAGCTGTACCTGGGGAACGGTGGGAAATTGAATTTTTGAGTGATGGTTCGGTGGAGGTAGAGAAGTTTGTCAGTAATGGAGAAATTGTTGGAGAAGAAGCTTTGAGTGAGTTATTCGATCGCTATTCGGAACTAGACGAGACAAATGGCGATTTGACTCAAAAGATTGAGTTGACAAATGTGAGAAGATGAGTTATGTTTTGCGGAATTTGCGATCGAGTTGCAGCAATGCCGAAACGATATCGCCGATCGCAACCGCCGCAAATTCGGCTTCTGGGAGCCCGATCGCCCTGTATTCCCAATGGCCTACTTGCTTATTTGGCGAGAAACCATATACTTTGTCATGTTAAGAAAATATCTTTTTGATTCATCCAGGAGCGACAAAAAAAAATGTACATAGTACAAATTGCCTCAGAGTGCGCCCCCGTCATCAAAGCAGGGGGTTTGGGCGACGTAGTTTACGGCTTGAGTCGGGAGTTACAGAATTCCGGCCACTGCGTCGAGATTATTCTACCGAAGTACGACTGCATGAGGTACGACCACATTTGGGGACTTCACGAGGCCTACCGGGATTTGGCTGTGCCCTGGTACGGCGGCGAAATCCTCTGCGATGTGTTGTGCGGCTGGGTGCACGGGCAGTTGTGTTTTTTCATCGAACCTCGCTCTCAAGATAACTTTTTTAATCGCGGCTGTTATTACGGGTGCAATGACGACAATATGCGGTTTGCATTTTTCAGCAAAGCCGCTTTGGAATTTTTGCTCAGAAGCAACAAACGTCCCGATGTGATTCACTGTCATGATTGGCAAACTGGTTTGGTGCCAGTCTTGCTGTTTGAAATTTACAAATACAATTGGATGGAATATCAGCGAGTCTGCTATACCATTCACAATTTCAAACATCAAGGCATGGGAGGTAGCGATATTTTGCAAGCAACGGGTTTGCACAGACCGGATTATTATTTTGATTACGATCGCCTCCGAGATAACTTTAACCCTTTTGCTATCAACTTTATGAAAGGCGGCATTGTTTACTCGAACTTTGTCACCACGGTTTCGCCGCATCATGCTTGGGAAGCTCACCTCGGCGAGTGTGGCTACGGTTTGGGCCACACATTGCATTTATATCAAGAGAAGTTTCGCGGCGTGCTCAACGGCATTGATTATGATGTCTGGAATCCCGATGGCGATCGCTATATTCCTCACCACTACAATCAGGAGGATTTGGCAGGAAAAGCCAAAACTAAAAAAGCTTTGCGCGATCGGCTGTTACTGCGCGATGCTGACAAGCCTATTATTACCTTTATCGGTCGTTTGGACGACCAAAAAGGCGTTCATCTCGTCCACCATGCAATTTATTACTCTCTGAGTAAGGGAGCGCAATTCGTGCTTTTGGGCTCCGCGACGGAAGCCGGAATTAACGCGCATTTCCAGCACGAAAGACAGTTTTTAAATGATAATCCAGACTGCCATTTAGAACTAGGTTTTAATGAGGAACTGTCGCACTTAATTTACGCCGGTGGGGATATGATTGTGGTTCCCAGTAATTACGAACCCTGCGGGCTGACTCAGATGATCGGGTTGAGGTACGGCACTGTTCCTGTGGTGCGGGGAGTTGGCGGTTTGGTGAATACTGTGTTCGATCGAGATTACGACACCCGCCACCTCCCGGAAGAACGCAACGGTTACGTGTTTTACCAAAGCGACTACTACGCTTTAGAGTCGGCGCTCGATCGCGCGATCGGATTGTGGTATGACTATCATGATGAATTTGAAAAACTCATGCTTCAAGGCATGAATTGTGACAATTCGTGGAACTATCCAGCTAAAGACTATGTGGAAATTTACGAGCTAATTAGACACAAATAATCCGTAGGATCTCAGATGCTGCACCATTGTCAAGAACGGGCTCTGGGGCCCGTTCCACAAAGAATGAGTTTTCTCGCTTCACAGGCCGTCCAGCCTGTTCATAAAAGGCTTATTGAGAATGGTGCAACATCTCAGATGAAATTGTTGTGGGGAGTAGGGGTTGGGCGTCCCGCCCGCCCGAAAAATACAACGCAAGATGCCCGACAGCTTATAAAAAAGTCTTTGCGTAAAAAAAATTGCCGGTTGAGCGAAGTCGAGACCGGATTTCTGACCACGAATTTCAAAGGTGGTACCCGCCACGTGATTTATCCGTGGAATCAATCCAAAATCGAAAATCGAAAATCCTCAAGAAAGAGCATTTATCCGTGGGGTCGCCTCTAAAATCTAAAATCTAAAATCTAAAATCGATTGACCAGCAGTGCGTCAGCCCTAAAATAGTTACGATCTCGATCATCAAATAAGAATTACTTGCATTAATATAGTAAAGCACTGACTATAGATGGCTGTAGAGAGACCATCGTGTCAATTACCAGATGAAAAAATCTATCATTATAGAACAATGAGCATTTCTCGGCGTATTTTTCTTGCCAGCGGTACAGCAATGGCTGTCGTGGCCGTGGGGGAACTAAGCAAAAAAGCCCCTGTCGCAGCCCAAACCGGGACTCTCAACCTTTATTCAGCACGTCACTACGACACTGATAATGAGTTGTACCAAAGCTTCACCAAAAAAACTGGGATCAAGGTTAACCTCGTTGAGGCGGATGCTGACCAACTAATTGAACGGATCAGAAGTGAAGGTGCAAATAGCCCCGCTGATGTTTTCATCACGGTGGATGGTGGGCGTTTGTGGCGGGCCAAACAAGCAGGTATTCTGCAACCTGTTTCTTCAACAATCCTGACATCGGCAATTCCAGCAAGTTTGCGAGATCCTCAAGGTTTCTGGTTTGGTCTATCGCGCCGGGCACGGGTGATTGTTTATAACAAAAGCAAGGTGAACCCGACCCAATTGTCAACCTATGAGGCGCTGACAGAACCTCGGTGGAAAGGCAAAGTTTTAGTGCGATCGTCCACTAATATCTATAATCAGTCTCTGGTTGGGGCTATGTTAGCGGTTCATGGAGCTCAAAAAACAGAAGCTTGGGCACGAGGATTGGTGGCTAATTTTGCGCGTCCTCCAGAAGGAAATGATACGGCGCAAATCAAGGCTGTTGCTGATGGGGTAGGCGATATTGCCATTGTTAATACCTATTATGTAGCTCGCTTAATGAAATCGAAAGATCCAGCAGAAAAAGCGATCGCGGCGAAAGTAGGTGTATTTTTCCCGAACCAGCGCGATCGCGGTACCCACGTCAATATTAGTGGTGGAGGTGTAGTCAAAACCTCCCGTAACAAAGCAGGCGCGACCAAATTCTTGGAACACTTAGCCAGTCGCGAAGCGCAACAAATTTTTGCTAGGAGTAATAACGAATACCCTGTGATTTCAGGTGTGGCGATCGATCCTGTAGTGGCAAGTTTTGGTACATTCAAATCTGACCCTCTCAACCCTGATGTGTTTGGGAAAAATAACCCCGAAGCTTTAAAGGTTGCCGATCGGGCAGGATGGAAATAGAGGCTTTTTGAACAAGAAGCTACTCTTTGTGATTCGGCGGTTGAAACCGCCGAATCCCATAAACTTTAATTTTTAATTTTACCATCCGGCATGATAGCGCCTTTCAGGTTGGCCCCTTTCAGGTTTGCCCCAGTCAAATCAGCACTATTTAAGTCAGTTTCACTTAAATCGGCATTACTAAGATTGGCATTATTCAGTTTTGCCCCTCGCAAAAAAGCCCCCTTGAGATTTGCATTACTCAAATCAGCATTTGTGAGATCAGCAGAAAATAAACCTGCTTTTTCCAGAGAAGCAGCTTTTAAATTTGCACCTTTGAGATTGACGCTATCGAGTAAGGCTTCATTAAGTTTGACATTTTCTAGCATAGCACCTTCCAACTTAGCACCGTTGAGATTAGCACTTGTTAAATCAATGTCACTTAACTTAGTATCAGTCAGGTCACATCCTGGACATTGCTTAGTTTTTTGTAATGTTTCGAGAGGGCTGGCCGCCTGTTTTTGGCATCCAAAGGTGACAAAAATAGTAAGCAGTAAGAAGGAGATTGTGCCAGTAGTGCGGTTAAACATTGCTAAGTTTTTATTAATCATCTTAATTTATGAAGGAAAAAAGAAGATGGAAGAAGGGTTGATACATTCTCCTGAAACCCGCCAGGGAATAAATTCCCTGTCTAATAGCTAAAGTCGGTTGAAACCGACATCTTGCACCATTGTCAAGAACGGGCAAGATGCCCGTTCCACAAACAGTAGATTTTCTTGTGGAACAGGCCGAAAAGCCTGTTCCTAAACAAGTAATTGAGAGTGGTGCAAGATGTGAGTTGAAACCGACTGAAATCCTAGCTGTATAGTCGTCTTCAGACGAGTTTCGCTATGAGACAGGGGTTTCAACCCCTGTCGGACTATAGCTTTAAAAGAATCAATCACCTGTGCAAGCAGGGAAGAGATTTGGCGGTTATAGTGTTGAAGACTTGCGCGATCGCGCAATTTTCCAACTTAATAAAATAACCGGTAACATCCCCACTAAAACAATTGCCAAGGCTGGGCCAGAAGCTTCCGCCAATCGCTCATCTGAGGCAAGTTGATAAGTTCGCACAGCCAAGGTATCAAAGTTAAAAGGTCTAATAATTATAGTAGCAGGTAACTCTTTCATTACATCAACGAATACTAACATCATGGCAGTTAGTAAACCTCCCGTCATCATTGGTGTATGAACTGTAACTAAAGTTTGCATCGGGCTATAACCCAAACTTCTCGCCGCATCATCTAAATTAGGCTTGATTTTGCTCAAACTTGACTCCACGGCATTTAAAGAAACAGCTAGGAAGCGAACTATATAGGCAAATACCAAAGCTGCGATCGTACCACTTAACAACAAGCCTGTAGAAATTCCCCAGTTTTCACGCATCCAACTATCAAATAGATTGTCAAATTTTCCAATGGGAACCATAATCCCCACTGCAATCACAGAACCAGGTACAGCATAGCCCATTGCCGCAACTCTAGTTCCTAACTGCACTCCTAAATTAGGATATAACCGTAAGCCATAAGCCATAATCAAGGCAATAACTACGGCTAATATTGCTGTCAGTGTTGCCAAAATTAAACTATGACGGGCAAAGATCCAAAAACGTTCATCTAAAGTGACTTGCCAATTAGCTAAAGTCAACTTGCCTAAAAGACCTGCTGGCAATAAAAAACCAAAAAACAGCGGCAGGAAACAAGCCATTACCGCTAAAATTTCCCGGATTCCTTTAAGTTGATAAGTTGGTAGTTGGCGATAGCGGCTGCTAGCTTGATAATATTTAGTCCGACTTCGAGACCAGCGTTCTAGTAAAATTAAACCCAGAACAAATAATAATAGCAGGGCAGCTAATTGATTGGCAGCAATTCGTTCTCCCATGCCAAACCAAGTCCGATAAATACCTGTGGTGAATGTATCAACTCCAAAATACTGAACAGTACCATAATCGTTGAGAGTTTCCATCAAAGCCAGTGCTAAACCTGCAACAATTGCTGGTCTAGCCATTGGTAAGGCAACTGTCATAAAACTCCGCCAAGGGCTACAGCCGAGTATTCTACTAGCTTCTAGGGTACAAGTTGATTGCTCCAAAAAGGCAACTCTTGTTAATAGGTAGACGTAGGGATATAAAACTAAGATTAGCATTAAGATTGCTCCAGGGAGCGATCGCACGTTAGGAAACCAATAGTCTCCATAACTCCAGCCAAAAATATAACGCAAAGCACTTTGAACTGGGCCTGAAAATTCTAAAAAGTCTGTATAAGTATAAGCTAGCACATAAGCTGGGGCCGCTAAGGGTAACAGTAATGCCCATTCAAATACGCGACTGGCCCGAAAGCGACACATTGTTACTAGCCACGCACATCCTACCCCAATCACGACAACACCAAAGCCTACACCGATCATTAACCAAAAAGAGTTGATGATATAACGAGTTAAAACTGTATCGGTTAGATGTTGCCATGTATCTTTAGCTTCCACAAAGATACTGGATAAGACACTGAAAACTGGTATGGCGATCGGCAATGCTAAAGCAATAACCGCAAGCGTCCACCCACTAGCGGATAAGCCGCGTAAGGTCGATCGCCATTGGATTGTCCTAATTGCTGTTTTTTGTAGTGATTGTTGGGAATTTTTCATCGCTAGTAAATTGTCTAGCTTGCTAGTTTATCAGTAGGTGTAAACATTTGTCAAGTCTTTCTGACAATTTATATCACTAAACAGGTTTATTGTAGAATAGTAAGTTGTTGATTATTTATAGCAATAATGGCTCGACCGATAATTCTGCATTTGGATGGTGTAACAAAACAGTATGCCCAAGCAGCATCACCTGCGGTGGCATCTGTCACCCTGACCTTACATCAAGGAGATATACTGGGGTTGTTGGGGCCATCGGGTTGTGGGAAAACAACGTTGCTGCGGTTAATTGCGGGTTTTGAACAGCTACAAGCAGGGACGATCGCTCTAGCAGGAAAAACTGTAGCCAGTGTTAATATGTCAGTGCCGCCGGAACAGCGAGACATTGGTATGGTGTTTCAAGACTATGCACTCTTCCCCCATTTGACGGTCGCCAAAAATGTAGCTTTTGGCTTGACGCATCAAGGAAAAGAGTCAAAGCATAATATTCAGAAAGGTGTCACCGAAGCATTAGCATTGGTGGGATTAGAAGGATTAGAAAACCGTTATCCCCATGAATTATCCGGGGGTCAGCAACAGCGAGTGGCCCTGGCCCGTGCTTTAGCCCCTAGACCTGCGATTATTTTACTAGATGAACCATTGAGTAATTTAGATGTACAGGTACGGTTAAGATTGCGTCAGGAAGTCCGCGAGATTCTCAAAGCAACGGGAACCTCTGGTGTATTTGTCACCCACGATCGCGAAGAAGCACTTTCGATTTCAGATTGGGTAGCGGTGATGCGTCAAGGCCAATTAGAACAGTTTGGCACTCCAGAGGAAGTTTATCAAGAACCAGCATCTAGATTTGTGGCTGAGTTTGTGACGCAAGCTAATTTTGTGTCTGCATCGCTGAAGCAGGATTTTTGGGAAACAGAAGTAGGTTGTTTTGCTGTTAAAGGATATTCATCTTCACAAGTTCCTTGTGATGTTTCTACTGAAGGAGAATTGATGATCCGGCAGGAAGACTTGAGTTTATACTTAGATGAAGATTCGGCTGTTGTGGTTTGCGATCGTCAGTTTTTAGGTAGAGAAAATCGTTATTGTTTAAAAACACCTTCGGGCGAAAAGTTATATGCCCTCACAACCACAGGAAATGTTTTTCCCATTGGTTCTAAAGTTCGGTTATCTTGTGGTGATAATTCTCCCTTAGCTTTCTTTGTCGGTAAGCCTAGGTCATAGCTAAGGACTAATTGCTAATAGACATCTCGCAAAAAGAATCTCAAACCGTTGCCCTATGTAGAAAAGGTTATTTGCAGCCACTCAACAGGAAGGTTACATTTTTTCCCGACAGGTGAATGCGATCGCCTGCAACTCCTTCCCCTCGCCCGCCTTATTTCCCTAAAGCCTCAAAAAATACAGCAACCACCAAGGCTAAAATCAGATCTGGATCGATCGCCAATATACCACCAACCCCGTCAGCAACAAATTCCCCTCGCTATCCCACCACCGTAACCATTGCTGAGTCTGATTTTGGTAACTGCCTTCCCATAGGGCCAAGTTTAGTTCCATAAGTTCGATCGGCTACTGAAGGTTGATTAACAGTAAGACTTTTTCTGACATTTGCTAACAATCACTTACATTTGCCTTCTGGTCTTCATGTCATATAGAATGAATTTAGCCACTCAGATGTAGGTGAAAAACCTTGGTAGTACGCAACCGCTATATAAATAAGTTGCCTCTACATTATCAAAGCAAATAATCAGATTGGCGTGGGGCTGTAAGCGATAACCAAGCTGAAGGCAAGAATATAAGTGCTTGTAGAAATTTCTACGGGCATCGGTTGATACGCCTTGGTTGAGATAGGATCTCAACTTATGTATTTGTTAGCAAATGTTAGCAAAAAAGTATCGGAAACAATATTACAACATAAAAGCCTTTCATCCCGGTGACTTTAGTCTGGGGATGAAAGGCTTTTGCACGTTTTGACCAGCCTTCAATCTTGTGGGCTTGACAGATTTAAGCTAATTTTATTCAAATGAAAGTATGTTAATTTTCGGACTTTTGTCCTTGCGATTCCGGCAGTGCAACTTCTGAATCCGGCTGAGTGAGAGCCATTTCTAGAGATTTTGCAATCTCGACTGACTCAGGAGTACGCTTAGAAAATCCCCAGATAAACATCAAGACAATACTGGAAACTAACAGCCATTGCGGAGGAACTAAATCGGGATTAATTACTTTCACCAACAACCGCATTCCCACGAACCCAACTGTGATGTAACCAGCACTTTCTAGGTGAACGAACTCATCCAGCCAGCGGATGAACAACCCGGCCATGAATCGCAGGGCAATAATTCCAATAGTAGCGCCTGTTACGACGATAAAAGTGTTGTCAGACACAGCGATCGCAGTAGTAACGCTATCCAATGAAAACGCTAAATCCGTAAAAGCAATCATGGGAATTGCTTGCCACACAGACGCAAATCTGGGCCCGTGATGTTCTCCTTCGGAGTCTGTCTCTGAAGTAAAATGTTGGAAAACAAGCCACAGCAGGTAGAGAGCACCAAGCAGCTCAAACTGCCAGTATTGGATCACCCAAGTAGCCGTTAAAATTAGGGCGATCCGCAGTACAAAAGCAATTATCAAACCCAAGTTGAGAGCTCTTTGCTGATCCTTGGCATCTTCTAAACCTTTAGAAATAGACGCCAGGGCGATCGCGTTGTCAGCCGAAAGTACAGCCTCCAAAGCCACCAAAACCAACAATAATAAAAAGCCGTCAACTCCAAAATTGGGTGAAGCGTCGAGAAATTGATCTAGCATTAACTATTTTGTGCACCTAAAATTGGCAAGGGTCGAGCGCAGCGCAAATTACCCGCTCTGTCTAACATTAGTGTCACCTTCACGTGAACTACCAGACGCTGACCACTTCATTGGTACAGCGCTGGCTTCCTGATTCAACGGGGCGGCGCGTCCAACAAAACCGAAGTTTTGCCAGATCGACTTACATCCCCTCCACAGGCAGAAGCGCTAGTTCCTAACGCCAAAATCCGCAAGGCTTCATTTCTAATGTTGAGGGCTGCATTTACATCACGGTCATGATGAGTACCACAATGTTTACAAGTCCATGCCCTAACATCAAGAGTGAGATGCTCAACTTGATTTAGGCAGGCATGACAAGTTTTTGAGCTAGGAAACCATCGATCAATCTCAATGTATTGTTTACCTTCACTTTGGGCCTTGTACTTAAGCATTGTGCAGAACATACCCCAGCCAACATCACTAATGGCTTTGGCTAAATTATGATTCTTGACCATGCCTTTGATATTGAGATTTTCTACTGCAATAACTTGGTTTTCGTTAACTATCTTGCGGGATAGCTTTTGTAGAAAATCTTCCCGGCATCGGGCAATCTTGGAGTGAACTTTTGCCACCGCCCGTCTTGCCTTTTTCCTGTTTTGACTGCCTTTCTTTTTGCGATCGAGCTTTTGTTGTTTACGTTTTAAGTTTCGTTGACGTTTGACGAAATACTTGGGATTGCCGAACTTAGAACCATCACTGGTAATCGCAAAATGAGTTAACCCTACGTCAATGCCAATAGCTTTATCTGCTGGGACTAACTCAGGCTGTTCTTTCCCATCGTCAATCAAAACAGAAACAAAATGTTTACCGTCCGGGTTGCGAGATACGGTAACGGTCTTGATATCGCCCTCAAAATCACGATGTCGCCGACAGAAAACTAAACCAATCTTAGGTAGGTTGATATAGTCACCGTCGAATTTGACATTTTGAGGGTAGCTGATCGACTGCCTGCCATGCTTGGCTTTGAACTTGGGCAGCATCGCCATCTTGTCAAAGAAGTTTTTGTAGGCAGTAGATAAATTCAATGCAACCACCTGCAAGCATTGAGAATAAGGTTCTTTTAACCATTCGTATTCTTTTTTGAGTGCAGGGAGCAAGCCTTGTATGTATGCCCTAGATAGTCCTTTGCCAGTATTCTTGTAAGTTTCTTGACATAGATTCAAAGCATAGTTCCAGAACCATCTCGCACAGCCAAAAGACTTTGCAAGCAAGACATCTTGCTCATCTGTGGGATAAATTCTGTACTTGTAAGCTTTATACATTTATCAAGGTTGCAGAATACCGATAAAATTATCATAGCGCACAAAAAGGATATTGATTCGCTCTCGCTCAATTTATTTTCGGGCTGCGTTTTCATCCCGACGCTCACCTTCGGTAGAGCGCAAGACTTCCCATTCGCATTAGTTAAATCTTAACCTAACGCGGTAGTTCTGTGCGAGGCGATCGTCCCAACAACGTCGGAAGGAAGCAGTCCCAGGAAACAAGGAAAAATTCTCCCCCTCCGACACTCAAAAACAGCGCCACTGCGCCACTGCGCTACTGCCCCACTCCTCCCCGGAGGCAGCATTTGTGTTGCAAGTTGTAACAAATGATTCCCAAAAGCGCCAATTTGTCTCAAATTAGTGAAAGCTCGTCCCCGCGAAAAGGAGTTTTGCGAATATGTCTTTAACAGATACCCAAGTCTACGTAGCGCTCGTAATTGCTTTGATTCCCGGAATCTTGGCTTTCCGGTTGTCAACTGAACTGTACAAATAGTTTCCAGACACCAGTTGCGAACTGCAAAACGCCTGCCTGACCAGTTAAATCTCTCGCATTACAGATACAGACAATTGCTGCCCCAGTGCAGTAGATTGTTTGTGTTCCGCAAGACGAGACTGCAAGGGCAGGCATTTTTATGGGAAAATTCCGTCTTAAGGCGTCACCTTTGTCTCAACAATTTTGGCTGTCAGCACCCTGACAAACAGCGGCGAGTGTGCGTTAAGCTCAGAATTTGCTCTGTTGAACTCTAAAACGTCAGTCTCAGGTATTTGAAAAAAAATTATGCAAGCGATTCAACCCACCGTTACCCCACTGCGTCCTGTAAAAAACTCCCCTCGGGTTACTCCTCGTCGCAACAGCAGCCGCCAGCGTTCCTACCCTCACCAAACCCTCGCGGCCGAAACAGGGGTCAAGTTGGCAGTCAACATGGTACTTTCAGTCTGTGCCACTTCTGCTTTGCTTCAGCTTTGGCCTCACTACCGGGCGGTGCAAGAAAAATTGCACGAAATCCAAGCTGAAGTCAATCTTACCCAAGGGCGAGTAAATCAGTCGCGATCGGACTTTAACCGCTACTTTGACCCTAGTCTTGCTAAAACTGTGATGCAAGAGCAAAGCAACCAAGCTGACCCGCAGCAGCGTCCGGTGATTTTGCAAGAAGCCGAGGTGCCCGACGCCGAGGAATCAACCCCCCAACCTTAAGGGAAGGGCTGTTTTGGGTTTGGATATCACGTCCGATGTGCATCATTCTTTTATGTCATTGGTTCGCACAGCGAACAATGACAGATGAATCTGTCGGACGTGATATCAGTTTTGAATAAAAGAGCAAAACTTAAGTGCCAAATACTTTGCTAAACTTATTCACAGTTAATCACCGAGAGGAAGTTTCATGTTTGCTGTCAAGCGGGCGCTAAAATTAAATAACAAGGAAGCGACGTTGATGGCAAAACACGCAGGATTCCGGCGCGTAGTTTTCAATTTTGGGTTGAGCCTGCGAACTCAAATGTACAGTGAGGGGAAATTTACCGACTCGAAGGTACTCAACGAAGTCAAGAAGGTTCTCACCAATCACGTCAAGAAAACGTCTGAATTTGCTTGGATGAACCAGTTGTCTAGCCGAGTTTATCAAAACGCTTTGATTGACTTAAAAGATGCTTTTAGTCGATATCGTTCGGGGAAAGCAGGTCATCCGAAGTTCGCCAGCCGCCGAGACGGTCAATCTTTTACGGTTGATTCATCTAACGGTAAAGTTTTGTTAGTCGCTGGTAGCACTATCAAGATTCCTACGTTGGGAACTTTTCGACTTTTTGAGCCGTTAGAATGTGGTTTTATTTCTCAAACTTTTACGGTTTCAAAAGAAGGGAATCGCTGGTTTGTTTCCTTTTGTGTTGATGCAGAGCGCCTGCCCGGTGGGCAGTCTGAAGGTTCTGTGGGAATTGATGTCGGCATCAAGTATGCGGCCACGCTATCAACCCAACAGAGTTTTGATGCACCAAAGCCGCTAAAGCAAGCGAAAACCAAGCTTGCTACTTTACAGCGCCAAGCATCTAAACAGGTAAAAGGCTCTCGAAATCAGCGCAAAACCTACAACAAAATTAGTCAGATCCATGCACGAGTCGCTCGTATTCGCTTAGACTTCCTTCACAAGTTAACAACTTACCTAGCTAAAACTTTCAAGCTAATTAAGATTGAGAACTTGAATGTTCAAGGAATGATGGCGAATCATAAGTTAGCTGGAGCAATATCTGACCTGGGATTTTACGAATTCAAACGTCAGCTCGACTACAAATGCCAAATGTATGGAGCTAGTTTAGTGCTAGTAGACCCGTGGTTCCCTAGTACGAAAACATGCTCAAATTGTGGCACAAAAAAAGATATGCCACTAAGCGTTCGGACTTTTGACTGTCCTACTTGTGGCATATCTTTGGATCGGGATTTTAACGCAAGTTTGAATATTTTAAATTGGGAACCCTCGGCTTGAGGGGAATAGCCTACTTATCTTGGGATTAGCCGTCTACCCAACAGCGTAGGAAGTGAACTCGAATTGTGTCTAAAAATGAGTTTAGACAAGTTTAGATAAGTTTCACGAAGCAGTTTTTAGGATGATTCTTGTCTGTCGTGGCGAAGCAAACGCAGAGACAGACAGACCTGCGTATTGTCACCTATTGCAATCTCAAAACTTTAAACTCAGGCTTATACTGACTTTGCCAGCACGGTTTTTTCTTTCAGTAGTTGCAGTGCAGCTTGATATTGCAAGTCTGCTGCGGTGCCGATTTGATCGCGCGCGATGGGTTCCAAAGGCACTACGCGATCGGGCGCAATCCCCAGCTTGTTAATATCTTTATGGTTCGGTGTCTCGTACTTAGCAACAGTCACGGCTAACCCGGAACCGTCAGACAAATCAAACAGGGACTGAATCAGTCCTTTGCCAAAAGTCTTTTCTCCTACCAGTTGAGCTCTGCCGTTATCTTGCAGCGCACCCGCCAAAATTTCGCTAGCACTGGCAGTTCCCTTGTTCACCAAAACAATCAGCGGATCGTTAGTTAGGGCTTGTCCAGAGGCTTCAAAACTGCCGAGAATGCCTTGTCTGTTGACCGTGTAGACGATCGTCCCGGAATCGAGCCACAAGCGGGCAATTTCAATCCCTGCTTGCAACAGTCCGCCCGGGTTGTTCCGCAGGTCGAGAATGTAGGCGGCGGCTCCTTGTTTTTCCAAGCGGTCGATCGCGTGAGCGACTTCTTCAGTGGCGTTAGCGCTGAATTGACTCAAGCGAATGTAGCCCACCGGCAAATTCTCCGACGCCGACTGCAATTCGGCGTAAACCGGATTCAGAGCAATGCGATCGCGCACTAGCTCAATGTCCTCAGCAGCGTCCCTCCCCTCGCGCCCCAAGGTCAAGGTAACGGGAGTGCCGATGCGGCCACGCATTCGAGTTGCTGCTTCGTCTAGGCTCAATTCTGAGGTAGGAGTGCCGTCAATTTTCAGAATGCGATCGAGGGGTTGGATACCAGCTTTATCCGCCGGTGAGCCGGCCAAAGGAGCCACCACTGTCAGGGTATTTGTCTGGGGGTCGATCGCAATTTGCAGCCCCACACCCGTCAATTCTCCCGAAGTGTTGACCTGCAAACTGCGGTACTGTTCGGGTTTCAGCAGTCGAGTGAAGGGGTCGTCGAGATTGGCCAGCATCCCCTGAATCGCCGTGTAAGTCTGCTGTCTGTCGTTAAGCGGTTGCTTGACAGCTTTTTGGCGAATCGACCACCAGTTTTGAGAGTTGAAGCTGTCGTCCACATAAGAGCGATTGACAATTCGCCAAGCTTCGCTCAATAGCTGCTGTTCAGGAGTCAGCGCCGCCGCAGGCTGCGCCCACCCACCTAGAACTAGGACGACTTGGAGGCAAAGTACAATAGCAATCTGGAAAACTCGTCTGTGCATGATTTTTCTGTAAAATACCAGTAAGTATTACATTTTATGTATTTTAGGTTTGTACGCTCGGAACCCTGTTGCAGATTTAACTCAGATTTGTTTCCCGACGGTCAGTCCCGAAGGCACTCGGATGTTTAGAAGAATCCTCGCCGTAGAACGGCGAGGAGTTGTCAACTACAAAATAGCAACTCGTCCAGTCGGTGCCAGTTATGTCCCCACAGAAACCTTTAATTCTTGATTTTGCCAAGACAGACGGGATGAAAGTGATTCTCCCGCGCCCCGCAATCCTGTCGAGTCACGGCACAAAGTGGCAAGGAATTCATGTCGAATATCACTCTCAGCCGCCAAACGAATGTCCCGAACACTGTCTCGAACAGCACACGGTTGGCTTGATGCTCAATTCAGCCACACTAAAAGGAACAGTGAACGGGAAAAACTGCGGTAGCGAATCGTGGCAAAGTGGGCAGATGTTCATCGCTGCTGCTGGTACTTATTTCCAGTCAGTTGCAGCCGCAGACTATGAATTTATGGCGATCGCTCTTGAACCTACCGACTTCGACAATACAGTTGGCGAATCGATCAATTCAAATTCCATTGAAATTATACCGCAATGGCAAACCCGCGATCCGTTGGTTCACGGAATTGCCTGGGCTCTCAAAACCGAACTGGAATCAGGCGGATTAAACGGTACTCTTTATGTCGATGCACTGAAAAACGCGCTTTCACTGCACATACTGCACCGCTATGGCGCGAAAAAACCTAATCGGCGAGATGTGGGAGGCGGTCTTGACCCCGGTCAATTGCAGCTAGTTATTCACTACATTAATGAATTCATAAACCGAGATTTGCACTTAAGTGAACTTGCTAATTTAGTGAACATTAGTTCTTATCATTTCAGCCGTATGTTTAAACAATCGACTGGAGTCACGCCCCATCAGTACGTGACCCAGTGCCGAATTGAAAAAGCAAAACAGTTGTTGAAAAAACCGAAGTTATCAATAAAATATATCTCCCAGCAAGTGGGATTTCACGACCAAAGTCACTTTAGTAAGACATTCTGCAAAATTGTCGGTTTGACTCCTAAGCAATATCGCGATCGGCTTTAACAAAACTCAAGCCCCTGTCACATTAAAAGCAGTTTGTAGTTGCAAAGTATTTTCGCCTAGGGCTTGCGGGGATTCAGAAACCGGGTTTTTTGCCCGATCGGGAAACCTGTGTATTTTGGTACAAAACCCGGTTTCTTTGGTAAGCTGTTCTGCCTTTAAATTGTATGTCAAAAAAATTTAAAGTCTTGTGGGGAGTAGGGGTTGGGCGTCCCGCCCGCCCTGAATATACAGTTTAAATGCGCGACAGCTTATTGAGGCGTAAGTTCTGTCGTAAAAAACCCCTGCCCGCCGGCGCTGTTACAATTCTTCATCAAATAGGGATAAATTCCGCAAGAAAATTATATTTTTAGCAATTTTTCCGCAAGAATTTACAATACAGCAGAGCTGGTGCTTTTGTAGACTTGCTCGCATCACATAAACCCGAAGTATCAGCTAGGTAAATTAATCATGTCTACTTTCAGTATTGGTACCAAGTTTCCTGCCGGCACAAGTCCCCAATCCCTCAGTGCCGAAAACTGTAATAACGATAACATCCCAGACTTAAACATCCCAGACTTAGGGATCGCCCCAACGGCTGTTTCCCTAAAGTCAATGACTCAGCTTTCCTCAAAAGCGATCGCATTTATCGATGCTGCCGTCCCCGACTGTCAAACATTAATCGACGGCGTTATCCCTGAAACCGAAGTAATTAAATTAGAAACTAACCGCAACGGCATCGAACAAATTGCCGAAGCTTTGCAGGGAAGGAAATTTTCAGTAATTCACATTATTGCCCACGGAAAGCCCGGTTGTTTGCAACTGGGGAACGTTGAATTGAGTTGGCAGAATTTGATAAATCGCGCCGACAATTTTGTCAAAACAGTTAAGATATGGGCGGGCGGGCTGACACAAAATGCCGAAATTTTGCTCTACGGGTGCAATGTTGCCAAAGGAAATATAGGTAAAGAATTTGTAAAAAACCTGAGTCAAATAACAGGAGCCAATGTTGCCGCTTCTGATAATTTAATAGGTTGTGCGGCAAAAGGCGGCGATTGGAAATTAACAGTGACAGCGGGGACAATTAAAGCTGGAATTGTATTTGTGCCCGAGGCGATCGCAGCTTACGGCCACGTTCTCAATACGTTTAGTTCTCCTAATAATTTTAATGCGGGAACCAGTCCATCCTTTGTTGCGGCTGGCGATTTCAATACCGATGGCCTCTTAGATTTAGCTGTTGCTAACCCCACCACGAATAGGGTTTCTATTTTACTGGGAAACGGTCAAGGAGGATTTAACTCTGGAACTGATTTGACTTCGGTATTTGGTCCGACCGCGATCGCAGTTGGCAATTTTAACGGCGATAACTTTTCCGACTTAGCGATAACTTCCGCACAAGGTTCGGAATTTAGCAGCATTTATATCTTTTTAGGATCTGGTAATGGCAACTTTAACAGTCCGGGATTTTTGACTGCCCTAGAAAATCCTAGCGCGATCGCTGTCGGCAATTTTAATGCTGATGATTTACTCGATATTGCCATTACTCAATCCAGTGGCAATGGTTTTGTACCTGAAGGCAATGTTGGCATTTATTTGGGAACGGGACAAGGCGGTTTTTCCACTCCTGTTACTGTGAATGTTGGGCAAAGTCCCAGCGCGATCGCTGCGGGAAATTTTAACGGCGACAATTTCCTCGATCTCGCCGTGGCCAACCGAAATTCTAATAGTGTTACCATATTATCGGCAAATGGTCAAGGTAGTTTTGGCAATCCGACTAATATTAATGTCGGTCAAAGTCCGAGTGCGATCGCAGTCGGAGATTTTAACGCTGACGGCAGATCCGATCTAGCTGTAGCCAATGCAGGCAATCAGAACGTATCAATTTTATCAGGGACAGGTCAAGGCACTTTTAGCAATCCTGCTAACTTTAATGTTGGGGCAGATCCTAATGATATTGCCGTTGGTGATTTCAACGCTGACGGTCAACCCGATTTAGCTGTAGTGAACGCCGGTTCTAATAATGTTTCAATTTTAACTGGAACCGGTCAAGGAACGTTTAACGGGCCGTTTAATTATAATAGTGGGGGAACCACTCCGAGCGCGATCGCGGTTGGAGATTTTAACTCTGATACCAGACCAGATATTGCTGTCGCAAATACCAACAGTAACAGAGTTTCAATTCTGTTGAATGTGCTATTGAAAGCAAGTTTTGGTAATTCGGCCTACAGCAGTCTTGAAGGAGACGCAGATGCGACTGTTAATATTCCTGTGACACTCGAAGACGGTTTGCGATTTACAGACTTGATTGTACCGATCGCAACTGTCTTGCCCGTTCCTCCTGCTACCTCACGAGCGACTCAAGGTTCGGATTATACTCTTTCTACTAATACTCTCACTTTTGCCGCAGGTAGTGGCAGTTCGACTCAAAATATAGCTGTCACTATCAAACCAGACAACCTTGCAGAAATGGATGAAGCAGTTGTCTTGAGTTTTGGTACGAGTCCGGGAGGGTTTGCAGGTACAATCCCTCAAACTACCCTCACAATTCCAGCCAACGATCCGATTATTTACACAGTTGCTGCTAGCGCTGGTACTGTTCCTGAAGGCAACTCCGGCACAAATCCGCTGATATTTACTGTTAGTCGCAGTGGCGGTACTGATTCAGCAGGGACTGTCGATTATGGAATAGGGGGAACTGCAACCAACGGCAGTGATTACAATATCGGCGCTACTTCGGGCGCAACAAGTACCAATGCTACTATTAATTTTGCATCGGGAGAAACATCAAAAACTGTCACCATAGATGTATTAGGTGATGCTAGCGTTGAACCAGACGAAACTATTACTGTCACTCTCTCAAATCCCGTGACATTGCCTAATGGTGGTCTTCCCAGCGGCATCTCAACAATTGGTTCTGCTAGTGCGACAACTACTATTACTAATGACGACACTGCTGGAATTGCCGTCAATCCCGATAGTGGATTAATTACAACAGAAGCAGGAGGAACAGCGACATTTACTGTCCAACTCAACTCTCAACCAACTGCTAACGTGACTGTTGGCTTAAGCAGTTCCAATGTTGCCGAGGGAACAGTTTCTACACCCTCGCTGACATTCACTCCCGCCAATTGGAGTGCGCCGCAAACTGTAACTATTAGTGGCGTTGAAGACAATATTGCTGACGGCAATCAAACTTACAATATTGTCACCGCTGCGGCTGTTAGTACAGACAGCAATTACAGCAATTTAAGTGCTGCCGATGTCAGCGTTACGAATAGCGACAACGAAACTCCCGGCATTACCGTTAATCCCGCCAGTACCACAGCAGCAGAAGGCGGTGCAACGGGAATTTATACACTTCAGCTAAATTCGCAGCCAACAGCGCCGGTAACAGTCAGCTTGGAGGGGGGGAATCAAATAAATGCGATCGCCCCCATTAGCTTCGACAGCACTAATTGGAATATTGCCCAAACTGTAACTGTGATTGCGACGGATGACACAGTTGTAGAAGGTACTCACACAGGCACAATCAATCACGCGGTAACAACTACTGACGCGAAATATAGCGGAATTGCGATCGGGGCTGTCACTGTCGCCATTACCGACAATGACACGCCAATTACATCGCCAACACCGCCAATTACATCGCCAACACCGCCAATTACATCGCCAACACCGCCAATTACATCGCCAACACCGCCAATTACATCGCCAACACCGCCAACATCGCCAACACCGCCAACATCGCCAACACCGCCAATTACATCGCCAACACCGCCAATTACATCGCCAACACCGCCAACACCGCCAACACCAACACCGCCAATTACATCGCCCACACCGCCAATTACATCACCCACACCGCCAACACCGCCAACACCACCAATTACACCGACGCCAGCCCCAATCATCATGCCGCCGGCGAAATCGGCTGGGATTACGGTCAATTTGACATCGGGATTAACCACTACAGAATCGGGAGACAAAGCAACATTTACCGTCAAACTAGATAGTCCGCCAACTGCTGATGTCAAAATTGATTTAGCAAGTTCCAATACAACAGAAGGAATCATTTCCCCAGTCTCGCTTACTTTCAATTCAACTAACTGGAATTCACCGCAAACGGTAACAGTAACAGGTGTTGATGACCTTGTAGCCGACGGGAATAAAACTTACAGCATTGTTACGACACCTGCTGTTAGCAATGACAGCAACTATTCTGGGTTAAACGCAGCCGATGTTAGCGTTACCAATAGCGACAGCGAAACCGACAACAATACAGGATTTCCGGTAGATAGCGCAACTGGCGTCGCATATAAACCGGGCGAACTGTTGGTAAAACTCAAACAAGGTCGAGGGAACGAGGCAATCCAGAGTGCTTTTCAGTTTAATGGAGCGATCGAGATCGAAAATCTAGTACCCCGAAGCGAACAGTTAAGCTCAACACCTCGCCGATTAGATCGGTGGCGAGTCGTCAAGTTTGCGACTGATGCAGACTTGTTGCAAATTCAGAGAAACTTAGCTTCAGATTTCAGAATAGAAGCCGTGCAACTGAACTATCTGGAATCTATCAACGCAGTGCCCGATGATACCCTGTTCAGCGAACTTTGGGGTTTGAATAATACAGGAGCCGATGGCGGAACAGCAGATGCCGATATTGATGCGCCGGAAGCTTGGGACACCGCAACAGGTAGCAGCAGTGTCCTCGTCGCCGTTGTGGACAGTGGCGTGGACTACAATCACGAAGACCTGGCTGCCAATATGTGGACTAACTCCGGGGAAATTGCCGGCAATGGTATTGATGATGATGGCAACGGCTACACAGATGATGTGCGCGGCTATGACTTTGCTAACAACGACAGCGATCCGATGGATGATAATGACCACGGCAGTCACGTTGCCGGCACCATCGGTGCTGTTGGCAATAACAGTCTTGGCATAACAGGCATTAATCACACCGTCAGGATCGTGCCTTTGAAATTTATCGGTGCGGGTGGCACAGGTTCGGTAGCTAATGCTGCCAGAGCCATCCGCTACGCTACTGATAAGGGTGCGGACGCAATCAACTACAGCGCTGGCGGTTATCGTCCTTCTGATTTCGACCCGCTTACAGATGTTCGGTATGATGCGATCGCAGATGCCAATGATGCTGGCATTATCTTCGTCGCAGCAGCAGGTAATGATGCGAACAATAATGACAGCAATCGCTTTTACCCTGCTAACTTCGATCTGCCCAATGTCATTTCAGTGGCGGCAACCAACCGTAATGATGGTTTGTGGAGTTCCTCCAATTTTGGAGCTACTACCGTAGACTTAGGTGCGCCCGGAAGCAGCATTTTGAGCACAGTTCCTGGTAATAACTACGATGTTTTTAGCGGAACTTCTATGGCTGCACCCCACGTAGCAGGTGCGGCGGCGCTGCTATTAGCTCAAGATCCGACCCTGACTGTCACTCAACTGAAAAATTCTCTTCTGTCAAATGTTGACCTGCTGCCTTCACTTGCAGGAAGGACTGCTACGGGAGGACGTTTAAATCTTCGCAAGGCTTTCAACCGTCCGCCAGTTGTGAATCGTTCGGTGTTTTCCCAAAGCGCGGCGCTGGGTTTTTCTCAGGCGGGAAATACCTTTACTTTAGCTGCCAATACTGACACCGATCCCGATGCGGGTGACAGCATTAATTATTCGATCGCCCTGGCAAATTCTAGCGATTTAAGTTCATCTGCATTTACCTGGAGAACCGATCTCAATGGCGGTTCCTACCGCCAACCAATTGCCGGTTCAAGTTTCCCGGAAATTCCTTTGCCTTCCTGGCTAACTTTTAATTCCGCAACTCGCACGATTAATTTAGGCCCAACTCGTCCAGGATCGTTCAATTATTGGCTGAAAGTAACGGGAACTGATGAATCTGGCGCGAGTGTTAGCGAGGTAATTCGGTTCAAGAGTTATGGCCTCGGCGGTTTTGTGATTGACGGTTATATCGCTGGCGCTACAGTCTTTTTCGACGCTAACAAGAACGGGGTACTCGATGCTAGCGAACCTTCTGCTACTACTGCGGATAACGGGGAATTCGATCTCGATCTCGACTCCAACATTTTCGACAAAAATCAAAATGGCGAACTCGATCCAGAGGAAGGCAATATTGTTGCTTTCGGCGGCATTGATACTGCTACGGGTTTGCCTTTGGAAACGCCTGTCACTGCCCCGCCTTACGCTACTGTTGTCACCTTGTTAACCAGTTTAGTAGCAGATTTAATTGACAAAGGAATTGACAGCGATCGCGCCGAATCTCTCGTCAAATCTTCTCTGTCCATTCCCGCTAATGTTGATATAACTAGCTTAGATCCGATCGCAGCTACCGAAAACGCGATCGCGGGTGGAGTAGAAACTTTGACTGCAATGGTCAAGGTACAAAACGTCATTACCCAAGCTGCTGCTTTAATAGACGGTGCGTCGATTCTGGAAAATACCGACGCCGTAAAAGCAGTTGTAAGTGCGATCGTTCAACAAATTCAATCGGGGACAACTCTCAATCTCAGCGATGCCAACCAGTTAGCAACCATTGTCGATCGCGCCGTCACAGCAGCGCAACAATTTGACTCGGATTTAAACACTCAGCAATTGTTGCAAATTGCCCCCGATGCAGCTAAGGTAATGGCCGAAGCAAATCAGCGCATTGACCAAGTTGTATCCAACACTGCAACAGCTTCAATTAACCGAGAAGTTGCCCGCGTGCAAAAAGTAGCCCTAGGCGCAACCTCTGCAGACTTAAAAGCAGTCGGTACAGGTACGAAATCGATCGCCCAAGTTATTGCCGAAAATACTGGTACTGCCTTAGATACCAAAATTCAACAAACGACATTGCCCGATACACCTGCTGTTGCGGTGATTGAAGGAGAAATAGATGCGATCGCAGCTAACTCCAATCTAATCGGTACTGACGGCGACGACAGCCTCTCCGGCGACAGCGGCAGCGATACAATGGCCGGCCAACGTGGCAATGATACTCTCAGCGGTTTGGGCGGCAACGACTGGATACACGGCAATCAAGGTAATGATTCCCTCGACGGTAGCGACGGCGATGACACTGTTTACGGCGGCAAAGAAAGCGATAATTTGTTCGGCAATAATGGCGAAGATATCCTATTTGGAAATCGCGGTCAAGATAGCTTGAGTGGAGGTGAAGGCAATGACAGTCTTTACGGCGGTCAAGCTAGCGATATTCTCCTCGGCGGTAACGGATCTGATTTTCTCAGCGGTGACAACGGCGACGACAGCTTGATAGGAGGAAATGGGAGCGATCGCTTCTTAATTTCAGCCAATTCTGGCAGCGATATCATTTTTGATTTTGCGGATGGTATCGACTTATTCGCACTTGCTGAAAATTTAAGTTTCTCGCAACTCTCTATTATCCCTAGCAACACTGCAACTTTAATCACCTTGACAGCAACTGGCGAAATTTTAGCTGCTATCAATGGTGTGACAGCTAACCAAATTACCATCGCTGATTTCATTTAAAATATTAGGGATACCGGCAAATCCTGTGTCCCTAATATTCGTTCAAAAATCAGGGATGATGCAACCTGGATGGCTCTAATTTATCGGCGTTAATCTGTGTTTATCTGCCCTAATCTGCGGTTAAGAAAAGAGAATGTATTAACCGCCTCGGACAAGGGATTGACGCTGATTCACGCAGATGAATAGAAGAGAGATAGGAATAATTCCGATGCTAACAGATTTGATATCAGGACTAAAGTCCTTACAAACTCCAAACTTCAAAATTTAAAATTGCGGGGAGGGGAACAATCCAAAATCTAAAATCCAAAATCTAAAATAGAGTGACTGTTGTGAAATAGTTTTCAGGAGGACAAATGTATGGTAGTTATATGCGGTGACAATCTCGATAATTTGCTAGCCGGTGAAATTGGCGATGATTCCCTGTGCGGGCTGGGAGGCAATGATACTCTATTTGGTTTGGCTGGTAATGACACTTTAGATGGCGGAGAAGGAAATGATAGTCTCGCAGGTGGAGTCGGTAGCGATCGCCTTTTGGGCTACTTTGGTAACGACAGTCTCAGCGGTGGCGAAGGCGATGACAAACTTGAAGGAGGTGCCGGGAATGATATTCTTGAGGGTGGCGAAGGCGCGGATTTAATCAGAGGAGAAAACAATAACGACAGTATCTTGGGATGGGCTGGCAATGACTGTCTTTACGGCGGTCAAGGCAATGATACGGCGATCGGAGGAGATGGAGACGATCTCTTGTTTGGTAGCTTCAACAACGACTTGTTAATGGGTGGCAAAGGTAACGATCGCCTGTTGGGAGAAGGTGGGAACGACACTTTAAGAGGTGACTTAGATAATGACTACATTAACGGCAATGCAGGAGACGATTTGCTTGAGGGAAATGAAGGCAGCGACACCCTGATTGGCGGGCCGGGTAATGACACCATATCGGGTTACAGCTTTTCATCAACTGGAGAACAAATCGATTATTTAATCGGGCAAAATGGAGCCGACATATTTGTTCTCGGTTCATTAAATGCCCGCCCTTACCTCTTCTATGGCGGTGAAGGTCGCCATGCCGTTATTGAGGATTTTAACCGGGTCGAAGGCGACAAAATTCAAGTTGTTGGTTTCGTACAAGATCGTAATGGTTCTAACTTCTTCTCTTACCGATTTGAATCTTATGATGACGCTATGACACGGGGAACTCGGATATTTGTCGGATCGGATTTAATCGCCGACGTTAAAAATGTTACAGATGTGAGTCTATCAGATTGCGCGATCGTTTCGACTGGGTTTACACCGCCATCGCGAGACTTTCCATCCTTCCCGTCTCTTCCTGAAATTCCCTTCCCGATACCGCCGCGTCCCACTCCTTTCTCGCCAATACTGCCAGTTTTTGTGGAAAGTTTGCTTTCTTTTCAATTGTGATAGGACTTTACGGATGGGGGCAATCACCGGCTTTTTTTACGGAAATACGCAGGTTGCCGCCAGCAGATTTTGTTAGTAAAGACTGCAGTCCTGACTACAAAACAAGATTCGATTGTACGATCGAGCCGGTTCGGGTTACTCGATCGACAATGAGGGCGTTTGGGCCCAAAAGGTAAAGTTTTACGATCGAGATGAAATTTGGCCTCTCGCGGCAAACCTGTTTCCGGCTCGGACTGCTTGCTGTAGCTCAGCCCTACCCGCATAGTAGCTTGGGCGGATGTTGAGATTCCGAAAAAAGCCTTGTAAGTGTCCAAAAAGCGATCGCGTGCGTGAAAATTGCACGGCAATTATGTTACATTTTTTATCACAGTCTGGAATTCGATCGGGCAACGCCAGCGAGTAGGGACAAGCCACCGCTTAGTTTCCCAGGGCTTGCAGGCGATCGCACAATAGAGTTCCTTTCGTCAGCTCCAAATTTAAAAAATAGCCTCAGGCATTTGCTAGTAAAAGCAAGCTGCTCGGCGCGGGGCGACAAAAAACCTTGTGGCTGCTGCCCTGAACCTCAACCACAGCAATATTCTTTTAGGAATTCTGGCTCCATGTTTTCTAAACAAATCACCGACTCAAAAACCTACCAGTGGTTTGAGGAACGCCTGGAAATTCAGGCGCTCGCCGATGACATCACTACAAAGTATGTACCCCCCCACGTCAATATTTTCTACTGCTTGGGCGGAATTACTTTAGTTTGCTTTCTGATCCAGTTTGCCACCGGCTTCGCCATGACTTTCTATTACCGTCCGACGGTAGCAGAAGCTTTTTCTTCAGTGCAATACCTGATGAATGAAGTCAACTTCGGCTGGCTGATCCGCTCCATCCACCGCTGGTCTGCCAGCATGATGGTACTGATGATGATTTTGCACACCTTCCGGGTTTATCTGACAGGCGGCTTCAAAAAGCCCCGCGAATTAACCTGGGTGACAGGAGTAATCTTGGCAGTCATCACTGTTTCTTTCGGCGTGACCGGCTATTCGCTGCCTTGGGATCAAATTGGTTACTGGGCAGTTAAAATCGTTTCCGGCGTCCCCGAAGCCATCCCGTTTGTCGGTTCTTTGATGGTTGAACTGCTGCGTGGCGGTGTCAGCGTCGGTCAAGGCACTTTGACTCGCTACTACAGCTTGCACACTTTTGTGTTGCCTTGGCTGATTGTAGTGTTCATGCTGGCTCACTTCTTGATGATTCGCAAGCAAGGTATCTCTGGCCCGTTGTAAATTTTGAGTTGTGGGGGCGGTATTTTTTTTGCCCCCCCGCTGAATTGTGAGTTGAAAATTCAGAATTCATCGCTCAAGATATTTATTTACGGCTAATACTTCCTGCGATCGCCCCGCTGATTCAGACTAACGAATACAGCGGAATGGCAGGCCCGGGTAAAACTAAAAGGAGAACACTCTCACTATGTCTATTATCAAAAAACCAGATTTGAGCGATCCCGCGCTCCGCGCTAAGCTCGCTAAGGGCATGGGTCACAACTATTACGGCGAACCAGCTTGGCCTAATGACTTGCTCTACGTTTTCCCTATAGTCATCATGGGAACGATTTCTCTGTGCGTGGGTTTGGCTGTACTAGACCCGGCTTTGGTTGGAGAACCGGCTAATCCTTTTGCTACTCCGCTGGAAATTCTGCCGGAATGGTATTTGTGGCCTGTGTTCCAACTCCTGCGCGTTTTGCCTAACAAATTGTTGGGTATTGCTTGCATGGCTGGTGTTCCCGTTGGCTTGATTTTGATTCCGTTCATCGAAAGCGTTAACAAGTTTCAAAATCCGTTCCGCCGCCCTGTTGCTACTACTGTTTTCCTCTTGGGAACTGTGTTCACTCTGTGGTTGGGTATTGGTGCTATTTTCCCGATCGACAAATCTTTCACACTGGGTCTTTTCTAAGATTTAAGTTTGCTTGATATTGACGCCTGCGGGTTTCCTGTAAAGTGCTTTTGTACTGCTGGGAAACTTTAGCGGGCGTCATTTGATTTTAGATTTTAGATTTTAGATTTTAGATTGGTGATTTTGGATTTTAGATTTTAGATGTGGGATTTTAGATGTGGGATTTATCGCTCTAAAAGTTAAGAATTATCAGTAATTAATTGTAGGCACAACGGCTGGTATGAAAAAGCCGACTATCGATCGACTCTACACCGCCCTAGAGTCAAACTCCATTAATTTTTATTGCGGAACCTTGACAAACAGAGCTAGAATATGTAACGGACTGGGTATATTTTGTATACCTGCGGGAACTTCAGAGCTCTAGAATAACAGCAACTGCCCCAGGTGCAAGCTATGTCCTCAGAGAAAGCCTTAATTCTTGATTTTGCCCAGCCAGACGCGATGAAATCGATTCTCCCGATTCCCTCAATCCTGTCGAGTCAGGGCACAAAATGGGAGGGAATTCACGTCGAATATCACCGTCAGCCAGCAGACGAAACTCCCGAACACTGTTTCCAACAACACAACATTGGGCTGATACTCAATTCAGTTACAGTAAAGGGAATACTCAACGGGAAACACTACGGTAGCGAACCGTGGCAAAGAGGAGAGATTTTCATTGGTGGTGCTGGTACTGATTTCCAGTCAGGTGCAGTCGAAGATCCTGAATTTGTCGCGATCGGGATCGACCCTACCGACTTCGACAAAACAGTTGGCGAATCGACCAATTCAAACCTCATTGAAATTATACCGCACTGGAAAATCAGCGATCCTTTGATTCTCGGCATTGGCTGGGCGCTCAAAACCGAACTCGAATCAGGTGGATTAAACGGTACTCTTTATGTCGATGCACTGAAAAACGCGCTTTCAATGCACATACTGCACCGCTATTGTGCACAAAAACCGCATAGGCGAGATTTTGAAGGCGGTCTCGATCCTGTCAAATTGCAGATTGTTATCAACTACATAAATGACTACCTAAACCGAGATTTGCACATAGCTGAAATGGCTAACTTAGTGCAGATTAGTCCTTATTATTTCAGTCGTTTGTTCAAACAATCAATTGGAGTCACGCCCCATCAATACGTCACCAAGTGCCGGATTGAGAAAGCCAAACAGTTGTTGAAAAGGCAAGATTTATCAATAACATATATCTCGGAGCAAGTCGGGTTTCACGACCAAAGTCACTTTAGCAAGACTTTCTGCAAAATCGTCGGTTTGACTCCTAAGAAATATCGCGCTCAACTTTAACAGCGATTTGTCGTTGGGTGGGGGCAGGTTTATGAGATTGTCGGTTTTAGGCAATTATTGTCGGTGAGGGGAGCCCCTACAGGAATTATATCTATTTGACCGGACATGATATTAATCCTGTAGGGGCGGGTTCACCAATATCTCTAATAGAAACGAGAAAGCCTATAAACCCTTCCTAAGCCTTTAATCGCGGTCGATCGACCCGACACGATCAGAATCTGGTTGGAAATGCAGAAAACCAGCTACAAAAACCGAGTCCGTAGCCCGTGTTACAATTTTTTATCAACAATCCGAGAAATTTCGCAAGAAAATTGTATTTTTCGTAAATTTTTCGCAAGAATTTACTATACAGCAGAGCTGGTACTTGTATATACTTACTCGCATAACATGAACCAGGGGTACCAGCTATGAGCTCTCAAAATCAACAGGCATCTTACGGTCAAATTCCCTTAAGTTTTATTGCAAATGCTGGACAAACTGACCCAAATGTGAAATTCCAGGTTAAAGGTGCTGGTCACAGCATCTTTTTTACTCCAAACGAAATTTCTTTCGTCGCTTTCCAGCCACCTAATGAACCGGGAAAGCAAGCCACAAATTCTTCAGTTGTCCGCAGCAGCTTAGCCAACAGCAACCCGAATCCCACAATTTCCGGGCTGGAACAATTGCCGGGAGTTGCTAACTTTCTTTTAGGCGAAGATTCTAGTCAATGGCAGACTAATGTGCCTACTTTTAACGGCGTTGTTTATCAAAACGTCTATCAAGGAATTGACCGCGTTTTCAAAGGCACAGAAGGACAACTTAAAAGCGAGTTTTTGGTAGCACCTTTTGCCGATCCGAGTCAAATTAAAATGAACTATAGCGGTGTTAATGACATCCGGTTGCGTGACGACGGCGCACTGATATTAGAGACACCACTAGGCGAATTAATTGATAACGCACCGATAGTTTATCAAGACATTAACGGACAGCGGGTGAATGTTCCCGCAGCTTACAATTTATTAGGAAACAATCAAGTTAATTTTAGTTTGGGATATTTTGACCCCACTCAACCCCTAGTGATTGACCCGGTTTTAGCTTACTCGACTTACTTAGGCGGCAGCGGCGATGGCATCAGCGGCAACGGCAATGATTACGCCAACCGCATCACCGTAGATAGTACAGGTGCGGCTTACATTATTGGAACTACTTTTAACAATTTTACGACTACTCCTGGTGCATACCAAACTACGCCAGCAGGTAACGCTGATTTCTTAGTTACCAAAATTAACCCCGAAGGAACTGCGTTAGTTTACTCTACTTATATCGGCGGTATTGGCAATGAATACGGTTTTGGGATTGCGGCAGACAGTCAAGGCAATACTTATTTAACCGGACAAGTCGATCCGGGTTATCCAATTACACCGGGTGCTTTTCAACCGACAGCACCTAATTACACTGCTGGGGTAACAAAACTCAATGCAGCCGGCAATGCATTAGTTTATTCTACCTTTTTAGGCACGAGCACCAGCGGCGCCCTAGGCAACGGCATTGCGGTAGACAGTAGCGGCAATGCTTATGTTACCGGACCGACAGGCGATGGTTTCCCCATCGTCGGAAATTCCTCTCAATTTTACGGAGGCGGAATTGATGCCTTTGTTGCTAAAGTTAATCCAACTGGCAGTGGTTTAGTTTACTCTACTTATATAGGCGGGAGTGCAAGAGAAGATGCTAAAGCTATTGCAGTAGACAGTGAAGGAAATACCTACATTACCGGAGTTACTTATTCTACTAACTTCCCCACTCGTGGCGCTTTGGATGGTGTTACCCCAAGAGGTGTTTATTACAAGATTTTGCAGGAGTTCAATAGCAGCAAGTTCGATTCCAGTATTAGCAGTCAAGAAGCTTTTGTGACTAGACTGAACAAGGGAGGACAGGTTGACAGTTCTACCTACTTAGGCGGTAACGGCGATGACGAAGGTGTCGATATCGCTGTAAACGGTTCTGGAAACGTCTATGTTGTCGGAACTACCAGTTCAACTGATTTTCGTACATCTCCTCTATATTTAAGTCAACTTCAAGCGGCTAATGCAGGTGGGAAAGATGCTTTCATTACCAAGATTAGCAAAGATTATTTCATTGACAACAACGGTCTTCAGCCTGCCAGTTCGGAGAGTAGTTATTCAACTTATTTGGGCGGCAGCGGAGATGACAGTGGCGTTCGCATTACTGCTGACAGTGCGGGTAATGCTTATGTGGCGGGAAACACTACTTCGACTAATTTCCCAACTAAGAATGCTATTCAAAGTGTCAGCGGTGGCGGGAAAGATGCTTTTGTCACGAAAATAAATTCATCGGGTGAAGCCTTAGTTGATTCTACTTATTTGGGTGGCAGCGGCGACGACAACGGTAGTGGTATTGCGGTGGATGCTTCGGGTGCAGTTTATGTGGCGGGATCTACTACGTCTACTAATTTGCCTACTGCGAATCCTTTGCAAGCGGCGAATGGGGGAGGTGCTTCTGATGCTTTTATTACTAAAATAATTCCTGGCGGGCCGCAGGTGAAGATTGTTGAGTCGGGCGGCAGCACGAATGTAGCAGAAAGCGGGACGACGGATGCTTATACAGTGGTGTTGACTAATCAGCCTACTGCAAATGTGGCGATCGCACTTAATACCGACACTCAAATTCAACCGATTGCTGGCATTAGTTTCACTCCAACTAACTGGTTTGTACCGCAAACAGTGACAGTCAGTGCAGTTGATGATGCAGTAGCAGAAACTTCGCCACACAGCGGCCCGATCGCCCACAGTGCTATCAGTACCGATGCTAATTATAACGGGACTACTGCAAGTTTTACAGTTAATGGCACTGCTGGCAATACCGTCAATGCTAATATTACTGATAATGACACCGCAGGCGTTAGTATTACTCCGACTAACATGACTGCGACGGAAGACGGTGCAACTGGAAGTTATACGGTTAAATTAAATACTCAACCGATCGCACCTGTTACGATTAACGTGGCTACAGGCAGTCAAATTCAACCAATTACCGCACTTACTTTTACAGCGAATAATTGGAATGTCGCTCAAACTGTGGCGGTGGCTGCTGTGGACGACAATGCAGTTGAAGGAAATCATGCAGGTACGATCGCCCATACTGCTACCAGTAACGATACTAACTATAACAGCATCACAATTGGGGCTGTTAATGTCGCCATTACCGATAACGACACCGCAGGCGTTAGCATTACTCCCACTAACACGACTGCGACGGAAGGCGGTGCAAACGGAAGTTATAGCGTTAAATTAAATAGTCAACCGATCGCACCTGTTACGATTAACTTAGCTACAGGCAGTCAAATTCAACCAATTACCGCACTTACTTTTACAGCGAATAATTGGAATGTCGCTCAAACTGTGGCGGTGGCTGCTGTGGACGACAATGCAGTTGAAGGAAATCATGCAGGTACGATCGCCCATACTGCTACCAGTAACGATACTAACTATAACAGCATCACAATTGGGGCTGTTAATGTCGCCATTACCGATAATGACACGGCAGGTTTCAGCATTGCACCTACGAACATAACTGCTACAGAAGGTGGCGCAAATGGCAGTTACAAAATCCAGCTAACTTCGGAACCGAAGGCACCGGTTACTATCAGTTTCAATACTGACAATCAACTTAATCCGATCGCCACACCTATTACTTTTGACAGCACTAACTGGAACGTTGCTCAAACTGTCAGTGTTACTGCGCTCGACGACAATGTAGCACAAGGAACCCACAGCGGCACGATTTCTCACACAGCTACGAGTAGCGATGCAAATTATAATGCGAAAGTCATTCCCAATGTGACAGCATCGATTACAGATAACGATAGTCCCGGTATTTCTCTTGTCCAATCAGGAGGCGGAACAGCTATTGCTGAAGGCGGTGCAACGGATAGCTACGGCGTACTTCTGACTACCGCACCTACTGCAAACGTCACGATTAATTTTGACACGGGCAATGAAATTAATGCGATCGCACCTGTCACTTTCACCCCGAATAATTGGAATGTGGCGCAAAATGTCACTGTTACGGCGATCGATGACAGCATAGCCCAAGGAACCCGCAGCGGCACGATCGCTCACACCTCTGTCAGTACCGATATCAAGTA
>NZ_JAUBTT010000211.1:0-4456 GCF_036705125.1 Microcoleus sp. B7-D4 | reverse complement strand
GGTATGGAAGTAATGCACGAGCGCAATGCTCACAACTTCCCACTTGACTTGGCTGCTAGTGAAGTCACTCCAGTAGCAATGGTAGCTCCTTCTATCAATGGCTAAGTTTTAGTCTGAGATTACAAAAAGCGCTCCTAGAAATAGGGGCGCTTTTTGTTTGGGGAAAATATTTTTCAGACAGTCATGGATATATGGGCCCGCCGGCGAAGACACCGCAACTACAAAAATCAACAGTTCGCGATCGCACTCCTATCAAAGAAACCGGCTTTTTTACCGAATCTACGGGCTGCAACCCATCTTTTCATAAAAAACCCGGTTTTTGACCACCCGTGCGTCCTGGACTAATATTGATAGGTGCGATCGCCCTTTAATCCAACATAAATAATCCCCATGATATTTGAAACAGAGAGATTGGTTTTGAAACCGATTGTGGAGAGCGACCTCAACACGCTTCATAGAATTTTCACTGATTCCTATGTGAGGAGATATCTGTGCGACGGCGAAATCTGGTCGCTACAAAAGGTTGAAGAAATGCTTGCGGAAAACAAAAAGCTGTTTGCCCAAAAGCAATTCGGTTTGTGGTTTATCGAAACTAAGAGCGATCGAGAAACTATTGGATTTGTGGGTTTGTGGTATTTTTTTGAAGAAGCACAGCCGCAGTTAGTTTACGCACTGCTGCCGAAAGCACTTAAACAAGGTTACGCTACTGAAGCATCAACCAAAATATTGGATTATGGTTTTGAGGAACTTGGCTTTAACTATCTTGTCGCAAGTTGCGATCGCCCAAACATTGAGTCGCAAAAAGTCGCAGAAAGACTCGGAATGAAACAAGTAGAAGAAAGAATTATCAATGGAAATCCGATATTATTCTTTAGAATCGATAAGTAGTAATTAGCAGTAAGACCGCAATGCACAAATGGCTTTCGGTGGTGGGGATTGGCGAAGATGGACTTTCGGGACTCGGCCCGATCGCCTCTACCCTTCTCTCTCAATCTCAAATCGTTGTTGGTGGCGCCCGTCACCTAGCAATGCTACCAACCGACGACACCCGCGAAAAATTGGTTTGGGCATCGCCTTTGCAGACAACAGTTGACGAGATTCTCCGCCGCCGGGGACAATCTGTGTGCGTGCTAGCAAGCGGCGATCCGATGTGTTACGGCATCGGCGTCACGCTGTCGCGCCAAATTCCCATTTCGGAAATGACTGTGATTCCGGCGGTATCGGCTTTTAGTCTTGCTTGCGCCCGTTTGGGTTGGCCGATCGCCCAAGTTGAGACTTTCAGTTTGACAAATCGCCCGATCGCATCGATCGCCCTTGCTTTGTATCCGGGGGCGCGCTTGCTGGTGTTGAGCGCTGACAGACACACGCCGGGAAAGGTTGCAGAATTGTTGACGCAGCGGGGGTTTGGCAGCAGTTTGATGACCGTGTTCGAGCGGATGGGGTCGGAATCGGAACGGCGGATCGAGGGGGTCGCAGCAGCCTGGAAGGCAGCGGATTTGGCTGATTTGAACACGATCGCGATCGCAGTTGCAGCCGATCGACCAACTGTGATTTTCCCTCGTACCTCCGGTTTGGCGGATACTGCTTATCGCCACGACGGACAACTTACCAAGCGGGAGGTTAGAGCCGTTACTCTGTCAACGTTAGCACCGATTCCCGGAGAGTTGCTTTGGGATGTGGGGGCGGGCTGCGGCTCGATCGCGATCGAATGGATGCGGAGTCATCCTCGGTGCAGGGCGATCGCGATCGAACGCCATGCGACTCGATTGCAATACATCGCTGAAAATTCCTCTACTTTCGGCGTTCCCGAACTCGAAATCGTTGCGGGAGAAGCACCAGAAGCCCTGACAAATTTACCTCAACCGAATGCTATTTTCATCGGCGGCGGTGTCACCGCAGAATCTGTGCTGGAAACTTGTTGGAATGCTTTAGGTGAAGGCGGCCGATTAGTTGTTAATGCGGTGACTGTTGAGAGCGAGTTTAAAGTTTTGCAATGGCACGATCGTTATGGTGGGGAACTAATTAGAATTGGGATTCAGCGAGTAGGGGCGATCGGCTCTTTTCAGGGTTGGAAGCCGCTTGCACCGGTGACTCAGTGGGCGGTTGTTAAGGGGTAATACCAATTCTGATTGGAGCGGAATGATTTAACCACAGAGTACGCAGAGAACACAGAGGAAGAGATGAGAGAGATGAATCATTCCGATGAAGAGTGGATTTGATATAAAAGGCGATCGATCTTTTTCCAATAAAGCTATAATCAATAATATTCTCTGGAATGAGAGTGATAATGCCAGACGAATCATCTGTAGATCCTTATTTAGATCGACTGTTTGAAGACTATTCCAACACTGAAGTTATCGAACTACAGCAATATCTGTCTGAATGGGATAGAGGAACTTATCGAACTGTGGCCCAAAGTGTGTTAGACCATTCACAAAGAAAAGGATTTGATCCACTCAAATATTTGCGTAAAGCACACAACTTCCACACCAGAGGTGCTGTAAGAGTTCCTCGCACGGGATATCGGCAGGATGGAGCCGCTGTTTACCGAAAGGGCTATGAGTTTTTAATTGTGCGACCTGACCAGTATGGTGTTGAGAAAATCGTGACTTATGGCATTAATGAGGAATAGCGATATGGCACAAGTTCAGAACAAATTAGCGCTTGGGCAGGATATTATTGTGCAACTTTTGGCACAGTTGACAGTTGACTATCAAAACACTAAATCAGAGCGCAAAGAGATATCTCAGAGGTATCTTGGTTCTGAGGAAGATTTTTCGTTTCTGGAGGAGCTTGAGTTAGTAACAGTAAGTATTCGCGGTTATGCTAGTCAGATTGAGGAGCGCGCAGAGGTTGAGAATCGCGAGCAAGCGATCGCAGAGTTACATCAGCTTCGGGTGTTCGATCGTTCTGCGATCGCTCAGTTTTATAATGAGACGCGATCGGGCTATCTTGAAATGCGAGCCTATATCCGAATGCTGGACTATTTGCGGTTGCTGGTGTTGGAGTATTTGCAGATGGAATAGAGATCCAGATAAGTTAGTTTACCAGACACCGTAGCCACCTCGACGATCGGCAATTTCTTGCTCTAACTCCACTTCATTGAGAAGTTTCATACCGTTGGCGATCGCCCGTTGGCGAAGTTTCCACAAGGTTTGACCGAGTTGTGTTTTGGGGGTAAATTCAGGTGAAGATTTGAGCGCTAGAGCTTGGGTAAACTGAATGACTTTTGCGCGATCGGCGGGGGCAAGTTCGCGCCAGTATTGTAGGAGGATTTCTTCGGGAGGCATGGAAAATTTTTGAGCCTAACTCTAGAATTTATTTTACTCTTTTACGATCGATCGGGTCAATGCCATTGGCGATAATAATCTAGTTTATTCCCATAGTCTTTGAACAGCATAAGCATCAAACACTTCATCACGGCTGACTAAAACTAAAGCATGATTAATGGATTGGGCAATTAAAATGCGATCGAATGGATCGCGATGGTGGAATGGTAGATTGCGAACCAGTACAGTATCCGCAAAGGAAATTGGCAGTAATAAGATGCCAGCAGCAGGTAACTGAGCTTCGATGTCTGCATAGTCTGCTTGCAGTATCAATTTACCAATGCTGATTTTGATGGCAATTTCCCAAAGACTGGCAATACTCAAATAGACTATATCGGCGGCTTCAATCTGCTCCTTCAAGGTAACTGATAGGTTAGGAGCATTTTCTGAAAACCAAATAAAAGTGTGAGTATCGAGGAGCAATGCACTCATTCCATATACTCCTGGAAATCCTCTAATGGTGCATCAAAATCATCAGCAAGCGGTAAGACAAACGTGCCTTTCATCATCCCGGCTTGACGTTTCTTTTGAGGAGGATTTACGGCAACCTCATTATTTGCATATTTGGCGGCCAAGAATTCTACATAGTGCAAAACTTCCTGTTTCAGGGAATCTGGCAACTTGACCAGGGTTTCTAGGATGGTGGTTTCTAGCATTAGATAACCTCTTGCTGGATAAGCTCATGATAACAAGCGCAAAGCAAAACTTACCGATGTCTCTAATCTCGCTCTAAGCTACCGGGCGGGCAAATTTCGATTTTGACAGTCATGCCTACTTGGTTTAGCATTGCGATCAGAGTATCAACCGAGAATTCCCCAATTTTACCTTGAGTTAGAGCTTTGATTTGGTCGTTTGACTGTTTGAGATGTTGAGCAGTTTGGTCGATCGTCCAACGGTGATGTTTAATCTGATGAAGCAGGGCGAGCATGAGTTGCGATCTGATTAGTAAGTTATCAGCTTCTTCTGCTGAAAATCCCAGGTCGAGAAAGATATTATCGGTTGCTTGGGTAATAGTATTTTCACTCATGGTTCTGGTTCTCTTGAATTTAACAATACTTCGGACAGTTTTGGAACAGGGACGCTCCCCGAACAGAGACAAAAAATCCCTGGAATTTTAACCGAAACTC
>NZ_JAUBTT010000210.1:0-4456 GCF_036705125.1 Microcoleus sp. B7-D4 | reverse complement strand
AGTATTCGGGCCACCAAACAGTCGCAATTTCTCGCAATTTTTCGGCATCGGCGGGGGCGATAATTTCTGGCTCTGGCGCGGGTTGCGGGGGTTCTGGCTCTGGCGGATTGTCGGTAAGTGCCAGAGGCGGAGCCGATAGCGCAGAGAATGTCGTCCGCTCCGATTCGGTTAAAGCGGCCCAAACTTTCTCACGGTTTGCAGCTCCCCTGGCACAGACATCTTTGAGAATTGGCAGAATGTCGGCCACTGCCCGTCGTGCAGCTTCGGGGTCGGGTTCTGCCGTTGCCACACGAATCATCTCTACCAGGTTGAGCTCATTTTCGTTGAGTTCTGCGGAATTCGGTGACGGATTCGGTGACGGATTCGGTGACGGGTCACAATCGGCTACTGGCAAGGGTTCGGGCGATGGTGACGGATTCACCGATACCTCATTATCTGCATTGCTGATAACACTCTCGTTGACCTCGACGGGAGCTTTTTTTATTTCTGTTTGTATTTCGACATTTTCTTCCCCTTGAGATAAGGGTTTATCCGTCACCGAAGCTGTAATCGTCTCTGAGTAAAGGTTCTGACCCGTCACCGGAACCGTCACCGACCCGTCACCGCATCCGTCACCAGCTTTGCAGCGCAATTGCAATTCGTAATCGTAGGTCGGGATATGCTCGTCTGCTTTGGTTCGGAGACGCAAACCTTTGATGATTTTGCCTATCTTGGTATGCGCTTTTTCTATCTGCCATCCGAGGATTGTGCTGGCGCATTCAATTAGATTGGGGCTGAAGTTCTTCACCGCCTGCGGTTTGTGGCCCTGGTCTGCACAGTATTGGTGGTAAGCCTGATAAAGCGTACCTTCAGCATTAGGGGAATCCCCTATGCTGGTTTGAGCGAATGGGTCTAATATCAATTTGTCATTGAGGAAGCCGGCCACACTATCCTCCCGAATCTTGCTCTCCCAGAATTGGGCCCCAATCTCAGGAATATCCATCACACCACGCAAGGTATTCTCCACCCAAGCATCATCAAGTGAGAGCAGGTAATTGGTAAAAGCGGCCAGTTCTGGCAGGAATTCCTTGTCCAAATCCCGACGGGTTCCGACGGCAGCGCTAAAAGGCACAGAGATTGTACGGCGGGCCATGCCACTGCCTGAATCAGCGCCGAAAATAGGGAACTCTGAGGCGACAACAACCATGCCTTCAAACTTGAATTTAAAAGGTTTCTGACCCTTCTCTTCAGCCCGCAGCCAATCCCCGCCCGTCACCTGTTTGAACTTGCCTAGCGACCGCGTTCCTCGGTTTTCATCTGGGAATATTAGCAGCCGTTTACAGTAAGCTTGGGCTGCTTCAAAGCGATTGTTGCACCAATCCTCTAAAGTGCTGCTGTGCGTATTTTCTATTCCAATTAGCGCTACTAACAACCGAATAAATGTACCCTTTCCACTGCCTCCGATACCGATTAAGTGCAAAAACTTTTGGACTTCCGCTCGGCCTTTAAGAACAGCAGCAGCAAAGGCTAACAGAAGATTCTGCACATGAATGTTGCCGTGTGTGGCAAAGTCTAGCCATTGTCTGATTTTTCCCCACTCAGTATCGACAACTGAGTGCGGGCGTGGCAACGCCCATGTGAATTTGTAGCCGGGGGAGTGGGGATATAATTTGCCCGTAGCAATCTCTAAAGCTCCATTCTGAAAGGGAAGTAAGCCAGCTTTCGACTTCCATTTCCGCTCTATTAATTCATGTCGCAGGAAACGTTTTACCGAGCTGACGTAAGTTGGCGGTAGGTTTTTTAAGCCCTTAGATTTGATGATTTGGTAGATAATAGATTCAACGTATTCATCCGTTTCTGGACTCCAAATACCCGTTGTATCGGCTTCGTAGTGATACCAGCAAAGCACTTCATTGTTGAAGGCAAGCTTATCTCGATAATCCTCTGCTATCTCTCTCGACATCGCATCAGCGCTAGGGAATTTGCTTTTCTTCTCGCCATCGGCATCACCCTCTTTTTCGCCAAACAGTTTTGCTTTGGTGAGGATTGCTCGGAATTCCTCAATCCCTTTGTGCTGGATAAAATCATCCATCCCTTTGAATTCCCCCTTCGGGCCGGCTTCCCATGCGCCCGTGACAGTTCTCACTAACACATTGAATTTAGCCAATTGCTTGGCCAATTTCTTCTCGGCTGCACGGACATTTGGATTTGTGGCCGCATCAGCATCAAAGCCAATAATAAAACCAAAACCAGCTTCTGCAAGCCTTCTCAGTGTGGCTACTAGGAATCGCTGATTTTCGGGGTCGCGGGCTTTACCTGTGAGGCCTTGCTCTACTCCCAGCAAGGAAATCGTAGGGATACCATTCGAGCACCCAGCAAGGGCTTTGAATACTCCCTCAGTAATCAGGATGTAGGGTACATCATTGATATAGAAAGCTTCTCGCTTTAGGGCTTCAATCTCCCAGTAGAGCGGGTTATCGGGGGATGGGGGTAGGAGTGCATCAAATTCTCCAACTGGCGAAAGATACCTTAGCGGCTTCTTTTTTCCCGGTCTTTTCTCTGCAATATCAGGCCGGAATTGCACTTGCCCATTTTGCCCCATGAATAGGATGCCCGCCGATTTTACCGAATATCCTAAATAATGTGAAGCTTGGGCGATGCTGGCACTGTGGCAGCCTTCGCGGGCCCAATTATTGAGTAAGCCTCTGCCTGCGATGTGTGCTTCGTGTTCGGGGGTGAGGAATTTTTCGCTGATGCTGCACAGTATCCCTAATCCCTCTAAATCCGGCGTGGGTTGGGGTGGCACTACAGCGTCCCGATCGATGTCGGCTTCGATGTCGGCTTGATGTTCCGGTGCTAAGTTATCCAAACTTGTCAAGACTTTACTAGAGTTATCTAAACTTTCTAGCTCTTGACTAAAGTTATCTGGATTTGGTAGAATAGTGTCCATAGCGGGTGAATCTCCGTAAAGTTGACCCGCTACACTATTGACGAGAGGCTGGCAAATCGTTCGCTGTCTATCCCCAAGTTGCCAGCAAATTGCTAACAAAAGGTAGATAGACTCATATATACTGAAATTACTAAACTAAATAATTGTTTGCTGTGCCTCTCGACAAGGTGCAGCGATTTTTTTGCCTTAAAACGAGCGAAAATAATGCCTGCAAGCTTTCTGGAAGCCCTACGCTGCAATAGGTGCAGCATCCTGGAGATGCTTTTCTAAATGCTTTATGTAAGTTTTGAGCGCTTGCTTAGTAAAGCTCGAACTAGAAGTTTCTAATTGCGATGCTTTACTTGTAATTAATAGATATTCCGCTTCAGTTAGGTAAACTGTTACCGAATGCTTCCATCTTCGCGCCATTTTTCACCTCCTCCTCGTTTTAGAGTTATCACTAATGATACGGTAACAATCATTTTGGATCAAGGTTTTGCTCAAATTATGAGCAAATTAGCGCCATTTGCACTATATGTAGTGGTTTGGCTGACATTCGCGAATTCCTTGCTGCTTCGATCGACTGGCTCACCGCCCTTCCCGACAAAGGCATTTTGTCAGGGTATATATTCGGAATATATACTATCAGCTTTGATTTGAAGCCTTTTTGATTTCTTAATTGAGAAATCAAATTGAAAAAAGTATACTCTAATCAAAAAGGCTCAAAGAGTTTTGTGGAAAGGGTTTCCACAAAAAAACGGGTGACAATTACTAATAGCGTAGTTTTTGCCGGGGGCAAAATCATTTCATGTAGCAAAGATATTGGTGCAAAGCATTAAGTGGTCGCCGATCGCCCGCAACTCCCCGCAACTCCCCAGCCCGCCGATCGCCCGCAACTCCCCCACACCCACGCTCGATCAGCAGCCGCTTCAGTTTTGCCCGCCGCCGTTGCCACGGTTACGGAGTTGGTTGTTGAGATATTGCCAGAGGTCGCGAATTTCTGTCTGGATGATTCGCATTTGCTCCCGCCAGTCGTTTTGCTGCTGAGCAAGGAGCCTCAACGCTTCTTGATGGCTCTGGATTGCTGGAATCATGCGGTCTATCCGGTCTGATAGGCGGTCAACACGCTCGGTCAGCCGATCAATCGCGACCGCGTTGGCTTGCGTCTGAACTTCCAGCCGTCCGATCGCCTCAGTGTTCGCCTGCTGCTGCACTGCGGTGGCGGCAAGAATTGCTTCTATTCGGTCTAGCCGATCGGAACTGTTCATTTACTTCTTTGTAATAAAGGTCAAGGAATAACGGTCGGTATGGTTTGGGCTTGAAATGTGAAAATTTAACGCTAGACGGTTGCTAGACATCAACTAGCACCTTTACTTGTCTTACCCCGCTTAGCTTTCGCTGGTGTTGCTGCCTTTGCTTCCGTTGGCTCCGGTTCTGTGGGCTGGGGGTCTGCGGGGCGATCGGCAGCATTTGCTAAGTCAGCCTCGGTATTTTTTAAAGAATGCCGCTTGCGGTACTCTGCAATCGCTTCTCCTAAAAGGATTGCTG